>CBDUUJ010000463.1:0-2544 GCA_965370205.1 uncultured bacterium | reverse complement strand
CACCCTAAAGGGTGGGGTACCGGAGGAAATTCATTCCCGGAACGAAGGTGTTCCCTACTTATAAAATAAAATGAAAATAGCCGCTGTCATACTTGCCAGAATTTCATCGACCCGTCTCGAGCGGAAGGTCCTTCGCGATCTCGGAGGAATTCCGCTTGTCGGGCATGTCCTGAAACGCTCGTTTTTATTTCCGGGTGTCGATGATGGCGCCGGTGTGGTTATGGCAATTCCAGATGGCGAAAAGGACGATGAACTGGTTTCGGTCGGGGAGAAATTCGGCGCGATGGTTGTCCGTGGGGATGAAGAGGATGTGCTGTCCCGTCTGATCCTGGCTGCCGAGACTGTCGATGCCGATGCGGTCTACCGCGTTACAGCCGACAATCCGCTTATTGATCCGGGTGTTGTCGCGTTGACCTGGGAAGGTTTCATCAGCGGTGACTGGGATTACGCCGTTATGGAAGATACTCCCCTCGGAACAACCGCCGAAATAGTCACGCTCGATGCTCTCAAAGCCGCTCAGAAACTGGCGCAGGCTCCGGGATTCAGGGAGCATCCAACTCTCGCGCTCTATAAAAACAGCGATAAATTCAGAATGAACCTTATCCCGCCGCCGGAAAAATGGCGGCATCCGGAATGGCGTTTTACGGTCGACCGGGAAGCTGATTTTCAACTGGTTAAAAAAATAATCGATTCGCTGGGACATGACGCGACGCTGGAAGCCATCGTTCCGTTTCTGCTTTCGCATCCGGAGACAGCATCGATGAATTCGGACATTGCCCAGGAGGGCTGGAAGGATTTAAAGGAACGCAAGGATGCAATCGGACAGGTTTGAATTTGAGATCCAGGGAGTAACTATTGGACGAGAGTTGCGCCCGTACGTGCTCGCGGAGATTGGCATCAACCATGAGGGGGATGTCGATCTTGCCGAGCGCCTGATCCGTGCCGCGAAAGAATCCGGCGCCGACGGTGTCAAGTTCCAGACATTCAAAGCCGCCGATCTCGCGCATCCTGAGAAAGCGTCTGAATACTACAAATTATTCAAATCTGTCGAGCTTGACCGCGATGCGTATATTCGTCTGATGGATGTCGCAAAAGATATCGGAATCGCGTTTATCAGTACGCCGTTCGGAATTCCGGAGGCCGATATGCTCGCGGAGCTGGGTGTTCCGGCGATAAAAATCGCAAGCGGTGATGTGACAAATTTTCCACTGCTCGAACATGTCGGCGGACTTGGACTTCCGGTAATTTTATCGACCGGGATGAGTTACCTCGATGAAGTGAAAGGCGCAAGGGATGTCCTTCTGAATGCCGGATGCGAAAAACTTGCGATACTCCACTGCGTGAGCAGATATCCGACAACGCCGGAGGAATTGAATCTTAACGCGATAGAAACTCTGCTGAACGAATTCCCGGAGGTTATCGGTTTTTCGGACCACACCGAGGGAACGTGGGCGGCTCCGGCGGCGGTCGCGATGGGCGCGAGATTTATCGAGAAACATTTTACACTGGATCGAACGCTTCCCGGACCCGATCACGCGCTGTCGGTCGAGCCAAATGAATTGAAAACACTTGTCGATGCGGTCGGAAATGTGTTCGACGGGCTTGGCGACGGTGAGAAAAAGCCATGTCCTAAGGAGCTTGAGAACCGGCATCTCGGACGCAAAGGGCTGTACGCGTCGCAGGATCTGGAGCCGGGACACGTTCTGATTGTTGATGATATAAAGCTTTCCCGTCCCGAGGGGGAGATATCGGCGACTGAATTCGGGGATGTGATCGGCAGGATGGTGTCGAACTCGATGAAACAGGGTGATGAGATCACCCGGAAAGTTCTGTCGTCGGAATAAAAGTCGATAGAAGCTCGGCTCTTCCGGAGCCATTCTGAATGGACCTGAAATGGAAAACAAGATGGACTTTGTAATCAGATCGGGGAGGGCACGTTGCGAGGGAGCGCGCGTGTCCTCCCCCAGTATGAAATTTGTATGAAGACCGGGAGGGTCGTCATGCTTGAAAGCGCTTACACCGGAAAAAGGATTCTCGTTACCGGGGGAACCGGATCGATCGGATCGGAAATTGTCGAGCAGTTGCTTGGATACCATCCAGCGGTCGTCAGGATTTTCTCGCGCAATGAGCACAATCAATATGTCGCGCAGAGAAAATGGAAAGAACACAGGAACCTTCGATTCCTGCTCGGCGATATCCGCGACAAGGAACGCCTGAACCGCGCATGCGAGGATATCGACATAATCTTCCATTCCGCCGCGCTCAAGCATGTCCCGGCGTGCGAGTACAACCCGTTCGAGGCAGTCAAGACCAATGTTCTCGGCACACAAAATCTCATCGAGGTCGCGCTGAATAATGAAGTGGACAAGGTCATCGCGATCAACACCGACAAGTCTGTAAGCCCGATCAATACAATGGGCGCGACAAAATTGCTCTCTGAAAAATTGATAATCGCGGCGAATCTCTACAAGGGCAGCCATCGCACGCGATTCGCGTCGGTAAGGTTCGGGAATGTCATCGGAAGCGCGGGGAGTGTCCTTCCAT
>CBDUUJ010000462.1:0-2554 GCA_965370205.1 uncultured bacterium | reverse complement strand
AGTTTGTGGGCGGCATAGATTTACTGAGAATCTATAACAAAATGATTTTTCTATCTTTCGTAAAAATTGTGAGATAACCCGGATTTCACAATTGGGCTAACCGCTCCCTGACGGTCGCGGCTCTGTTACATTTTCCTCCGTTACATCTTCCCTGACAAGAAAGACTCCGAGTAATAACAATATAAAATACACTCCACACAGCATCGGGAGCCAGTCGCCCAAACGGGTGTAGACGGTTGTTCCGGAACGAAGGCCTATCGGGACAGTGATCGCCTCAGCTTTGAATAATTCGGTTTCATCAAGGATTCGACCATGCGGATCGATAACGCTCGATACTCCGGTCGTGGCGGCGCGACAGAACCACACACCGTTTTCAACAGCGCGGTAGACATCGAACCATTCATGCTGATAACTCGCGCGGGTTCGCCCGAACCAGCTTGTGTTCGATCCAAGCACGAGGATTTCCGCGCCATTTAAAACAAGATTCCTGGCAGACTGGGGAAAGAAGCTCTCGTAACAGATCACCGATCCGATTTTTCCGACCTGTGTCGACGCTACATGATATCCGGTTCCGGGACTGACATCCTCATCACCCCACGGATACTCCGGGAACCAGTCCACAACCAGATTTTTCAAAGGGATCACTTCACCAAACGGCACAAGATGAATCTTTGAATAAACCGGAATAACCGACCTGTCCGGTTCATACGCAACAATCGAGTTGTACTCCCTGGGATCTTCCGTGTAACCCCACGCATCCGATAAATCCAACGGTACACTTTCCGATGGGAACCAGGTCAGGCAGCCGAC
This sequence comes from uncultured bacterium, assembly GCA_965370205.1. GTDB lineage: Bacteria > JAJVIF01 > JAJVIF01 > JAPKYR01 > JAPKYR01 > CBDUUJ01. Next base: position 1,744 of record CBDUUJ010000462.1, on the reverse strand, counting down.
AAGGAATGTCGCGTCATATTGTTCGGCCAGCGTGCGGATATTGTTCATCGTGTACTGGCTTCTGACCGCATGGGGAACGGATGTCTCCGGCCAGATAACAAGTCGTTTTATTTCGGTTGAATCGTCAATCGCTCCTGCGTCGGGTTCAGATGTCAGCTCCTCGACCGTCATTTTGGAATACGCATCGAATGACATCGTTACAAATTCATGCGTCCACTCCTCGCCAGTGGATTTATCCCACTGGACAACGGTCGCGAGGATATTTGTTTCCGGAAGGGGTCTCGTGAGTGACAGGATGGCATAGAAGCCGGAAATAACGATGAGAATCACCGGCAGAACGGCGATTGGAAGAACCCGTTTTTTAAATCCTCCGACAATCAGATGTGCAATTGATTCATTGACATTAACCAGCAGGAAAGTCACTCCCCAGCATCCGGTTAACGATGCAATCTGGATCAGGGGAAGGTTCATCCATTGCGTGTGACACAGGATCGGCCAGGGCAATCCACAGAATCCTAGGGTCTGCCTGAAATCTAGAAGAACAATGATCGTTGCGAGAACGGTAGCGAAAAAATGGCTTTTATATCGCCGGAGGATGAAAAAATATATCACGAACGCGACACCGTAACTGACCGAGTTCATGAAGACGAGAAGTACATGCCACATTCTGCCGTATGTGACCAGCCATTCGAGCGTGAGGAACATGTACAGGAAGAATGTTGCGAATGCGAGGAAGAAAATCGTCCAGTATGAGCGTGTCCACATTCTGAGAAGGAGCGGAACGAAAGCGATAAACGCAAGCGGCCAGAACAAGCCGTTCTCGATAGGAAGCGAGAGCAGAGTCGCGGAGAGCAGAACCGTGACAATGTCGGTTCCAATCGGGATAAAATTCAGAGATTTTTTATTCTTATCGATTTTTACCTGCTCACTCATCCTTCATCATGGGTATTTTCACGTTATGCTTCTTCGCATTTTCAATTGCTTTTTCATAGCCCGCATCTACATGACGCATAATTCCGGTACCGGGGTCATTTGTCAGCACTCTCGACAACCGCGCGTCGGCTTCATCGGTGCCATCGCAGCAGATCACCATCCCGGCATGGATCGAGTAGCCGATTCCAACCCCGCCGCCGTGATGCACGCTGACCCATGTCGCTCCGCTGACCGCATTGAGTAGAGCGTTCAGAATGGGCCAGTCCGCGACAGCGTCACTGCCGTCCTTCATTGCCTCGGTCTCGCGATTCGGACTCGCGACCGAGCCGGCATCGAGATGGTCCCGTCCGATAACAACCGGCGCGGAAATTACTCCCGATCGAACAAGCTCGTTGAATTTCAGACCCGCTTTTTCACGGTCACCCATACCAAGCCAGCAGATCCTGCACGGAAGTCCCTGGAATTTCACATGCTTCTCAGCCATATCGATCCATCGCATCAGGGCTTTATCCTCCGGGAAAAGCTCGCGGATCGCGTCATCGGTAACAGCGATATCAGCGGGATCGCCTGACAATGCAGCCCATCGGAACGGTCCCTTGCCCTCACAGAACAGGGGACGGATATACGCGGGAACGAATCCCGGATAATCGAACGCGTTACTCACTCCCGCCTGAATCGCCTGTCCGCGAAGGTTGTTGCCGTAATCGAAACAGACACTTCCCGCTTTCTGGAAATCAAGAATCGACTGGCAGTGTTCGGCCATCGATCTCATGCTTTCTACTGTATATCTATCAGGATCCTTTTCGCGAAG
>CBDUUJ010000461.1:0-2572 GCA_965370205.1 uncultured bacterium | reverse complement strand
TATTGCGGACACTCAGAGGGTCCTTGATATCGGTATCCATAAGCCTGATAGAATTTTCAGCTTCGAGGTGTGTGATATTGTCGCGCTTGGACCGCCATCGTACCGACCCGAACACTTCATAGCCCTGGTCCAGAAGATATTCCGCGAGATGGCTTCCGACAAATCCGGTTATTCCTGTGATAAGTGCTTTCATGTAATTTCCTTCCTGCCTTTTATGTCATTGGATTCATTTTACATTTACCGGATCTATTTTTACAGTTACAGGATTTATTTTACAGGGTGTGGTCATCGTAGTCGAGCCATGATATATTCTGACTGGTGTCAGGTCAATGCGTTTTAACGAATATATCTGTAATATCCACCGCATCATTCACTGTAAAGAATCGCGAACCGGCATTCTGACCTGTCACTGTGCGCATCCGAAACCCTTCAAGGGCTGGTGGCGAAGCGACGCGTTCGTCCCGTGGAATGCCCTAATTTGACCTTTTCCAACAATTAAATCTATTCTATGCAGTAGAAACACCCACAAGCATCTTTTCTCGGCTGACGCCTCGAATGTTGCTTGTGGGTGCCACCCGGATCGGCATCCTGCCGATTGTAGCGCTGGCTTCCAGCCGGCTGTACCGCCGGCATCCTGCCGGCAAAAAGGAGCTGATAAAACGATGACCATTACAAAACTCAATCCAGTCGAAATCCAGGCGACGGCGGAGAAACTCTATCTCGAAGGACTCAATCTCACAGCCGACGATGCCATAGAACTAATAAATTCACACATCGCGCATAACTACGGGCTTCTCACAAAAGACCCCATAATCCGCGCCGAGGGTCCGTGGCTTTACACACGCACAGGACGGAAAATCTTCGATGGTGTCTCGGCTTATTCCGCCGCCAATCTGGGGCACAATCATCCACTCGTGCGGGAAATGATCCTGCATTTCCTCAATCATCAGTCGCCGACCGTGCTCGGACGGTTCCTCCCCGACCCGTTCATGGGGCTTCTCGGAAAGAAAATCTGCGAGATGACCGGGTACGAGAACTTTCTACCGGCAAACGGAGGCGTTGAGGCTCCCGAAGCCGCGATTAAGCTCGTCCGCAGATGGGGGCATCGCATCAAGAAAGTAAAGGGAAAACCTCAAATTATTTACTTTTCGCGATGCTTTCACGGTCGCACTTTAACTGTCACGCAGTTTTTCGAAGATGAGGTCGCGGTGGACGGATACGGTCCGTTCATCGAAGGCTTCATTAAGGTGCCGTTTGGCGACATCGGGAATCTCAAAAATGCAATCAACGAGAACACAATCGCGATCCTGATCGAGCCGATCCAGGGCGAGGGCGGCATTAACATTCCTCCGGACGGCTACCTCCCCGAACTTCACAGGATCGCGAAAGAGAACAATGTGCTCGTGATCTACGATGAGGTTCAGACCGGATGGGGCCGGACCGGAAAAATGTTTGCGTGGGAGCATGACGGTGAGAAAACCCGTCCGGATATCCTCTGCGTCGGAAAATCGCTTTCGGGCGGATATGCGCCAGTCGCCGGAATTCTCGCGGACCGGGAGCTTATGAAGCTGTTCGATCCCGGGTCGCATGGGAGCACATTCGGTGGGTGTCCGATCTCATCTGCAATCGCGCTCGCCGCCCTTACCGCAATCGAGATGGAAAATCTGCCGCTTCAGTCCGAGGAGAAGGGCGAATATGTGATGGAGAAACTCATGTCCATCGCGGAAAAGAGTTCGTATATTGAGGAAATCCGCGGGAAGGGCCTGATGATCGGGATTGAGTTGAAGAAGGACGGTCCTGACGGGCATGATTTCGCGGAGAGGTGTTACAAAGAGGGAATGATCCTCAAGGACACCCATGAATGGGTGCTTCGCTTCACACCGCCGATAGTATCGAGCATCGAGGATCTGGATTTCGCACTTGGAATTATGGAGCGGGTTTTCACCCGATAAGCCGCACCGATCCAAATCCGGTTGATAATATACAACCCGACCTAAAAACAGGTCGGGTTTTTCTATCCGGAAATACAACGCACTGGAAAAATTAAGAAGGATTAACATCTTTTAAACTCCGATAAGCATGCGATTCGATTTCAATGCGATACTGTTATAGGAGCACAACTGTGACTCTCAGGATATCTAGGATGATCTGAGGAAACATATGGGGAGCATTGAAAATATCGCCGGCTCGGAAGCTATTGAAGTCATAGAAGGCCTGCTTCAATTATGTGCTAACCGCGAAAAAGAGATCGCCGAGCTTACATTTGAGCTTGAGAAACTGAAGCTCAATCAGAAAAAGCAGCCAGTAAAGAAACCTGAATCAGCCGGAATAGATGTTGGACAATTAGCCAGGTGCGATATAATAGTTGCGGATGGAATTGCCTCGCAGAGGAAAAGTTTAATAACAATATTATCGCAGGAAGGTTTTGAAGTCGTTGGGAGTGCAGAGAGCGGATGGGATGCGGTCGAGCTATTCAAGGAAAAGAAGCCCGCGCTGATTATGATTGACGCACATATACCTGATTTGGACGGGGTTCAAGCCACAAAGCAGATAAAGGAATTTGATTCTGAGG
>CBDUUJ010000460.1:0-2580 GCA_965370205.1 uncultured bacterium | reverse complement strand
TGGGCGAGTCCAGATTTCATGCGCCTTCCACCCACCCTAAAGGGTGGGGTACCGGGATATTTTTATACATTTTCAATAGTCCCTGGACATCCGCACTACAGAAAAATCGCTATTCTGTGACAGTCTTGAAAGGGTAAGGCACCGGAAAAGCCTTCGTTTATAATCAGCCCCGTATTTGCCCGTATTTTTTCAGGGATGGAAATATAATTTTTCAGACCCGGGATATCTTGAGATCGAACGCGCTGAGAATTTGATTCTGACGATCATGGTTCAATGTCCTGAGCGCCATGTAGAGGATGTCCCGCGAGTTCTCCGGGATGTTCGCCAGCGCAAGCCGCGCGGATGCCGCCAGTGCGACCCCGTCCAGATCGATCTCCTCGAACCTGCGGAGCGAGTCGAGCAGGTATAAAAGCCCCAGCGCCCGACGGAAACATGTGACAGCGTCATACCAGGTCGTATTCACGGATGTCAGTTTTGAAGCGTTCGATTGTATATATTTATGCAGGGAGAGAGGGTCGAAGACTGAAACCTTCCAGATTCGGATATTGAAAGGTCCTGCCTGCCAGTGGAAGGCTGTCACGGGATCAAATAATGGTGACAGAGGAACGGGTGCAAGGTTGGTCATTGGAATAAACAATTCAAGCGGATGATGAAGCCTGTAGTAGCGGTCACCGGCGATCAGGGTCACTCGTGGAGCGGTTGAGATATAAGCAAGCAACAGGAGATACAGGACTGCTCCCAGAAGCGCTCCGGTCAGCAATATTAGAGGTGCGGGGGAAAGCATAGCGAAGGCAAGGAAAAAAAAGGTCGGGATTCTCAGGTTCAGCACCCGTCCCCGGACGAGTCCTTCAGCCTGATGACATATTACAGCCCACGCCGCTGTGATTCCCAGGATCAGATTGATCAGCAGGGATTCATTATAGACCTGAGATCCCCATGCGCCGAGGATCGAGGTCGATGCTGCTATTATTGCGGCACACGAGAGGGTTGTTCGGAATATTTTCGCTGCTTTTCCGGATTCCTTCAATTTTGACATACAAAAGCTCCAACCGGTCGAATTACACTAATGGGTTAATTAACAGATTCGGGAACCTGCACTAAGTTAGATACTCAATTTCGGCTGGTGCATATATTTCGCCCTTAATTCCCCATTCTGTGGGCTGGGTGACAGTGAATCTGTAGTATCGATCGTGGAGATCGTACGCGTTGATCCAGTCGTCGTGGAAAAGTCCAATTGAAAGAAACCATTCTCCCTTGAGCAGGGGCAGCCCTGGAAATGCGACCTCTATCGTGCCTTCCCCTTCGACAGGAGCCTCGTATGGTCGAAGTATCGGACCGATCACCATTCTGCCGTCGAAGGAATAAAACGAAAGATAAAGCGAATGACTTCCGATCTCTTTGTGCGCTTTGAAATCGATTGTAACCTTCATATCGTCGCCGGCTGTGAACAGGTATTTCTCCTCGCCGGCGGAATCGAAAAACTTTACCCGCTCGATTGTCATCTCGCCCGATCCGCTTCTCTCCCGCTGCAGATCCGCCTGAATCGCTCGGCCTTTCGAGTGAACCTCCTCGCGGCGGATTTGTAAATCCTGCATATAGCTGTTGATGATCTCCTCGGGATCGCCCTGTCCGCGGATTTTACCTTCATCCAGCCAGACCACCTCATCCGCGAACGATCCAACAACCGACAGGTCGTGCGACACGAAAAGAATCGTCTTGCCGCTTTCGGCGAATGATTTGATCTTGAGGAATGATTTCTTTGAGAAGTTCAGATCGCCGACACCCAGCACTTCATCGATCAGAAGCACTTCCGGGTCGATGGCCATCGCTACCGAGAACCCCAGGCGGACGACCATTCCGGACGAGTAATTCTTAATCGGTGTGTCGAGGAATTTTTCAAGTCCGCTGAATTCGACAATCTCATCGAACCGCGCCATTATGCCCCTGCGGGTCATGCCGAGGATCGATCCGTTCAGGAAAATATTCTCGCGACCGGTCAGCTCCGGGTGAAATCCCGCGCCGAGTTCAAGCAGCGCGGCCACATTGCCGTTCACAATAAAACTGCCGGTGTCGGGTCGATAGATTCTGGAGAGGATTTTCAGGAGTGTGGATTTACCGCTTCCGTTGGGGCCGATAATTCCTACAACCCGTCCCGTTTCGACACGCAGGTCGATATCCTTCAGTGCCCAGAGTTTCTCGTAACGCGAGCGCTTGAGCATGAGAAATCGCTCGATAGCGCTCTCGGTCTTGCTTGTGTAAAGCCGGAAGCATTTGGAGAGGTTATTTATTTCGATAGCGGACATACGATCAGGGAATAATACCATACCGTATCAGAGCCGCGCACGTCAGTAAGCGGTTAAATCATAAGCATCCGAACCGCGCACGAAAGCAGGCGGACAGAAAAATTCCCCAGCGGTCCGTTTTTCAGGATTTCGATCAAGATCGGGTGGCACGCTCAACCATCATCCTGATGGTTGGGCGTGTCTCTAAAAAAAACACGCTCAATTTGAACTCAAGCTGGAAGCTATCGTTCAAATTGAGCGTGCCACCCGATGGAAGCAAGCGGTTAAAAATATTATT
>CBDUUJ010000459.1:0-2590 GCA_965370205.1 uncultured bacterium | reverse complement strand
CAAAAACTATAAAGTGATATTTACGGAGGGTTGGAGTATCAATTAAAACAGATACCCCACGCTTTCGAGGGCCTCCTGCTGTTCGGGTGACAATGCGGCTTCATGTGCGCGAAGGCTTGCAGGGACACTCCATAAATATGCTCCACGGGATTCCTCGCGCGAGTACTCCGGGAAGCTGAACGCAATTACCGGATCATCGATACTCAGAGTGAGATCATCGCTCTCGATGGGAGTCTCAAATTGATTCTCATCATCGGAAAACATATCGAGCAGGTCCGGAAGCGGCATCTCGAATGCCCCCAGCCGGATTTCATCCCCTGCGGGCACACCATTAATTGTCCCGCTGAAAGTTACATCCGAATTTTCAGGAACCGTCGAAAATCTGACCTCAACAAGGTCCCGAGGCGCCAGTTCGAGATTTACTCTGAATTTAAAGGAACCGTCGGTGACAAGACCGGGACCCGATCCATTGTAAATCTGCGTGATCAGTTCCGGATTCTCAATAGTTGCGTTTGACGTTACCGTGAGATCGACCTCAAGCGGCATCCCGGGTCCCGCAAGCAGGCAGAGATGCCATCCGGACTGCGTTTCGCTCACGTATTTTTCAAGGTAACTTCCCAGCTCCCCGGTCGGTTCAGGATTTTGATCGAGAATATTTTCGGTCTCACCAGGGTCGTGAACCAGATCATAAAGCTCCTCCGCGCCGGTCGGGATGTTCAGTATATACTTAAACCTGTTCGTGACCACTGTTTTAATTTCCGGACCCCACCGGGTCGACTCCGCAATCACCCTGTAGTCGGGATCGGGAACGCCGCCATCAAGGATCGGCAGCAATGACTGACCTGATGGATCGGTCTCGGATTCAAAACCGAATAAATCCAGCAGGGTCGGATAAATATCTATTGTCCCGACAAGTCCCTCTACCCGCCTCGATTGTCTCTGCCCCGGGAGCTTCATGAAAAATGGAACATGTATCTGTTCCTCGTACTGCGAGTGGCCGTGCTCCCACTTATCATGCTCCCCGAATTCCTCGCCATGATCGGCAAATACAATAAGGAGAGTGTCATCCATGAGTCCCTGTTCCTCATACCAGTCGAAAAAGATACCGAGCGCTTCATCCATACCGGCGATCTCGGCATCGTACAAACTTTCACACTGCTTTTGCTCGACCTCACCGAAAATTGCCCATACTGCGGGATCGAAATGGTTTCTAACGACAACATCACCATGCAGGAACCATTGATCGGGATATTCACCGTCGTAACTGCTGTCGCGGAATCTGTCGGCCCATTTCTGCGGGGGAACATAGGCGATATGCGGGTCGAAAAGGTGGATGAAAATGAAAAAATCCTGGCTGCGATGGTTCTCAAGCCAGATTTTCGCCTGCTCAAGCGCCAGCGGAGCCGGCTCATCGTGCACCTCCCACTGGTGATCGACTCCCTGAATAAATCCGGCTTCCTGGAGATGCGGAATATTCAGGAAGGCGGCGGTTGCGAATCCGTTCCGCCTGAATATCTCGGCAAGCATGTCTTCATGCTCGGACAGACCCCGATTTCTACGGTCGGCTCCCGTGATTCCGGGAGAACGTCCGGAGAGCACCGACGCGAATGAGGGAAGGGTCCATGGAGATGACGAGTGCGCGTCCATGAAAATAGTTGAACTCCCCGCTATCTCGTCCAGGTTTGCGGTGGTGGTTCTCCTGTAACCCATCCAACTGACATGTCCTGCCGCGACTGTATCAAGCCCCAGAAGAATCACGCGCCGGGGTTTATCAACGGGCGCTGCGATCTCCGGATGTCCCCAGTAGGGCAGAACCGTTCCCTGAAGAACCCCTTCCGTTCTGAATTCAAGCTCGACATTTTCTCCCGCATGATCGGACAGATCGATCTCGATTGGTCGCCACTCCGGGAATTCCTCCCGACTGAGTTCATATTCAAAAATCAGCTCGCCGTTCGCAAGAAGCTCGAACCGCATTCCGCGCGGCGGGTCGGTATCCTGCGGACCATACCTGCTGAGTGGCGGAATGATGCCGAAAATATCGAAAAGCTCAACCGGTGCGTTTCCGACACCGATAAGCGCAGTCAGATTCGCGCCGGGGGGGATATCGCCTGTCCATGTGAATGAGCCTGTTGAACGCGATGCGAGCGCGCGCGCGATGGTGTCGGATATCTTCACCGGATCAAGCCGCACAGTATCGGTTTCAGCAGGGATGCCGCTGTGATCCACCACTCTCATCGAATCGATTTCGTCAATGAGAAAGATCGGTGCCGGACCGTCCGGACGGCTTTCGAGGTCGGGGACCGCTATCGGCTGTCCGCAGCCGGTGGTGAGCAGCAGGAGAAGGAAAAAATGCAGGTATCGCATCCTGTTTATTATACATTAAATTCTATTGCACAATGAACAACAATTTTTATTGTACAATGAACAACTCGTAACGCCGGTATCCTGGGACTTTTGAAAAAAGCACAATATTTCTCGATTTTTATTTACTTAAAATTATGCCGCCCACAAACTTAATCCTGTCGCGACCGGTTTTTTAATAATCTGCGGGTTTGTGGGTGTCCTTTTCTGGATGATTGACGATAAAAAT
>CBDUUJ010000458.1:0-2609 GCA_965370205.1 uncultured bacterium | reverse complement strand
TTAATTCTGCAAGTACATCAATCTCCAGACCATGATCCTCAAATTGTCTGCCAGTGAATTTGAGAGTAATCAATTCCCCGGTTTGTTTTTGCATGACAATTCCTCCAGGAGTCGACTACTGCTGAACAGTAATTTACGTTTGGAACTTTGCATAATAATTATGATATATTTTCATATTAGTATTAAAAAAAGGAATTAAACATGTTCCCAGATCAGCTTTTTTTATGTTCGATCGGAGCATCTTCAATTTGATGTTCGTTCTCAACTTCATTATCCGATCCCCCGACAACGCTCAATTGCACTTTCCCGACCATGCTCCGGGCGGCTTCATAAATTGTTTCCGCTGTGAGTCCGTAGTCTTTCCGAAGTTCCTTCTGCGTTCCGTGCTCGATAAACTGATCGGGAAGTCCTATCCGCTCAATCTCCACAGGCTCATCAATTTCGTCGGAATCGTCACGGGAACCCGCGAGAAGATCCACCTCGTCGAGGAGTTCAAGAACCGCGCTTCCGAAGCCTCCCATGAGGACGTTTTCCTCAACGGTGATTACACGTTTCGTTTTTTTAGCCCATTCGATGATCAGGTCGCGATCGAGGGGTTTTACAAATCGCGCATTGATTACCGCGGTATCGATGCCCGATTCGGCAAGTTTCCCGGCGGCTTCAACGCAATTGCCGACCATGTTGCCGATCCCGATGAGTGTGACATCGGTTCCTTCACGAATAAGCTCGCCTTTCCCAATCGGAACCGGTGTGAATCCTTTCTCAAGCTCGATACCCTCAGCGTTTCCCCTGGGATATCTGAGCGCGATCGGACCGTCATGCTCGATAGCGGTGTAGAGCATGTTTCTTAGCTCGACCTTGTCCTTCGGAGCCATGATAACGAAATTCGGGATCATCCTGAGGTAGGAGAGGTCGAACACTCCCTGATGGGTGACACCGTCTGCGCCGACAATGCCGCTACGGTCGAGCGCGAACACGATCGGTAAATTCTGGATGCCGACATCGTGAATGCACTGATCGAACGCGCGCTGGAGGAAAGTCGAATAGATCGCGACCACGGGTTTCATGCCCTGCGTTGCGAGTCCCGCCGCGAAAGTGACCGCGAACTGCTCGGCGATGCCGACATCGAAAAATCTCTCGGGAATCCTCTCGCGGAATTTATCAAGCCCGGTTCCCTCAGCCATGGCCGCCGTTATCGCGACAATGCTCGTGTCGGTTACGGCGAGTTCGAGAAGCGCGTCGGAGAAGATGTCCGTATACGACGGTGCACTCGGCTCCTGCCCCTTGCGCGGAATTTTTTCCTTTTTTGTAAGCTCCGGATCGAATGACCCGACCCCGTGGAAACTTGTCGGCGCGCCCTCGGCGGGAATGTATCCCTTGCCCTTGGTTGTGAGAAGGTGGATCAGGATCGGGCCCGACTCGGACCAGTTTTTCGCCGACTTGAGAACGTTTATCACGGACTTGAGATTATGGCCGTCATAAGGTCCGAGGTAGGTGAACCCGAATTCCTCGAACATAACCCCAGCACGCGTCGGGGTTACAAAATAGAACAGGCTGTCGCTGGCGTCGTCGATCGATCGCGCCATTCTCTTTCCGATCAATGGAATTTTACGAAGTGTCTTGAGTGTGCCCGCCTTGATATTCCGCATTGTCGGGAGGGTGCGGAGATACGACAGGTGCCGGCTCATGCCACCGACATTCGGGCTGATCGACATTTCATTGTCGTTGAGGATGACAATGAGCCTGGACGGGATGTTGATGGCGTTATTGATCGCCTCGAATGCGACTCCGCCGGTCATCGCGCCATCCCCGATAACCGCGACCACATTGAAATTTCCCCCCCTTAGGTCTCTCGCTTTCGCGATGCCCATCGCCGCCGCAAGGCTCGTGGATGCGTGCCCGACCGCGAAAGCGTCATGTTCGCTTTCATCCGGACTGGGAAAACCCGACAGTCCGCCATGCTGCCTGATCGTGTGGAAATATTCCTTGCGACCCGTAAGAATCTTGTGCGGATATGCCTGATGACCGACATCCCAGACTATCTTGTCGCGCGGCGAATCGAACACTTTGTGGATGGCGACAGTCTGTTCGATCGCGCCGAGATTGCTCGATAGATGTCCGCCGGTCTGCGCGACTGTCTGGACGATGAACTCCCGAAGGTCGCGGCAAAGTCCTCTCAATTCCGAAAGGGAGAGTTCCTTCAGATCCTCCGGGGAATCGACCCGGGCGAGTATGGGGTATCCGTTAGACATACAAAACACTCCCGGATTTGACCGGGTGGACAATTATACCGGATAAAAGACACTATTCACAAATGAGGGGGATAGTAAAACGGACATTCCTGTCCGTGGTCGTCGGGACGGTAAAAATCCATGTTACAATTCATATAAGAGAAACAGCCCGTAGAACAGCCCGTAGAACAGCACGGCAGTGCGTCCCTGTAAAACGGACATTCCTGTCCGTGGTCGTCGGGACGGTAAAAATCCATGTTACAATTCATATAAGAGAAACAGCCCGTAGAACAGCCCGTAGAACAGCACGGCAGTGCGTCCCTGTAAAACGGACATTCCTGTCCGTGGTCGTCGGGACGGTAAAAATCCATGTTACAA
>CBDUUJ010000457.1:0-2618 GCA_965370205.1 uncultured bacterium | reverse complement strand
CTTTAATTCTGGAACTGGCTTCTGTTCCATTCTATCGCGTCGTCAATTGCTTCTGTCAATTTTTTCTCTGGTTCCCATCCGATGATATCCCTCGCGTGGGTGAAATCGGCGATACTGTCGCCCGGTTCGCCCGGTACCGGCGGGACATGCTCGCTCGTGATTTCGGGATTTATCTTATCGACCAGCAATTGGGCGACCTGGTTCACGCTTGTCCCGACTCCGGTGCCGAGATTGATAACGCTTCCGGCGGGAGCTTTGTCGAGCGCCATCACCGAACCGCGCGCGATATCCCCGACATGGATGAAATCCCGGACCTGCTCGCCGTCGCCGAAAATAACCGGATTCTCCCCCGCGAAAAGTTTGTTGCAGAAAATCGTGATGACACCCACATACGGGCTGGGTGTCTGGCGGGGACCATAGGTGTTGAAAAATCGGCAGATGACCGGCTCGATTCCCCATTGCGTGCCCATGCTGAGCAGATAGCGTTCGGATGCGTATTTCGCGATCCCGTACGGGCTGGTCGGATTAATCGGATGTGATTCATCCTGCGGGGAGTACTCGACTGTTCCATAAACCGCCATACTGGATGCGTAGAGAAAACGCCCGACACCCGCATTTTTCGCTGCGCGGAACGTGGTCAGTGTTCCAAGCGTGTTGACCTCGGCATCATCGACAAATGTATCGACTGCCTTCCGTATGCTGACTCGCGCCGCGAGATGGTAGACATGCCGGCATCCATTCATGACATCGGTCAGTTTATTTTCATCGCGGATGTCTCCGACAATCAACTCGGCGCCGTCCGGGATATACTCCTTCTTCCCGACCGAGAGATCGTCGTAGCAGGTGACCTCCCAGCCCTTTTCAAGAAGAAGCCTCGCTATGTGGTTTCCGATGAATCCGGCTCCACCGGTAATGAGAGCACGGTCGGTCATTCATGGCCTCCGGAGATTATCCCATTGATAATCCGTATATAATCCGTAGAACTGTACGTGGCTGTTGAAGAAATCATAGTATTTCTCAATTTACTTTTATTCAAAAATATGCCGCCCACAAACTTGGTCCTGTCATTACAATCCTCGAAAATCCGCCCGTTTGTGGGTATTATTAAATCAATCAATCAAAAAGGACACCCACAAACCCGAAGGTTATCCATGATTGACCACATTGCACCGAGTTTGTGGGCGGCATAGATGTAATTTCTTTCCATGGTTTCTAAACAACTCCACACCGCTCATCGTTATTACGTATTCGGTATGCAGCAGATGAATTCGAAAATGTCATCGCCGGTATTTTCAAATCCATGCAGACCGACATCCTCCGGCACAAAGACAAAATCGCCCGTCCGGAGTTCCACCGATTCCTTTTCGGTTTTGGCAAGACCCGTCCCCTTGAGAACGAAAACCTCGTGTTCATAGGGATGCTCGTGCATTCCGACAAATCCGCCCGGCTCGATAGTCACAACCCGCATGGCGAAATTCGGTGCGCCTTTCTCCTCGGAAATGAGCCATCGCATGACAGTCTTCTGGGTTCCGTATTTTGTCTGCGGCTCAGCTTCGATCTCTGTGTAGTGTCCCATCAGCATGATATTCACCTTGCATTGATTGAATGTGAGGATAATATACATCAGTAGCGGCTTATGTGCTATGGATATGTGGGCATCGGGGACAGGCACCCAATTTTTCCGGATGTACTCTTTGGGAAACTGGAAAACACAGCACGGAAAAATTGCGTGCCAGTCCCCTCAATCGCAGTACGGTAAAATTGTGTGCCAGTCCCCGTATCCCCAGCACGGAAGAGCGAAATGAATAGCCCTTGAGTATATTCCTATGCTACGATGCTGCGAGCCCCGGCGAAAAGCAACTGAAATCCGGGGTGCTGAAATATTATGAATCGCAGTCTGCAAACCGGTGTATTGATCCTGAACGCCTTCGTGCTCGCGCTCGAGATCGCGACCACAAGGATATTTTCGGTCACGATGTTCTACCATTTCGCGTTTCTCGCGATCAGCGTTGCGCTGTTCGGGTTTGGAGCATCGGGTGTTGTGCTCTACATCTGGAATGAGCGATTCACAAAAGGGAATCTGGGGCGACGTCTCGGGAATCTCGCGATGTGGGCTGGACTAGCTACTATCGCAGGTGCATGGATCGCGCTCAGGATCAATTTCAATCCGCATGGAAGCCTCGGCGGAATTCAGTTTCTCAAACTGCTTGTGATTTATCTCAGCACAAGTGTCCCGTTTTTCTTCGCGGGCATGATCCTCGCGCTCGTTTTCCAGAGATTGAGTAAACATATCGCCCGACTTTATCTCGTCACCCTTGTCGGAAGCGCGATCGGCGCGCTTATCTCGGTTCCCCTGCTTCAGATTGCCGGAGGACCCGGAGCGGTTCTGATTATTGTGGGACTCGCGTTTTTCGCGATGACCGCTTTTTACATGAGCGATACACCCGATTCGGAACCATCGGAAAATACTGAAAAAACAAAGCCTAAAAAAATATTTGAGATCGCGGCATTAAATCCATATCTGGTTGGAGTCGCGTTTTTTGTTATTTGCGTGCTCAATCACAAAGCGCCGGGACTGAAAATAACAAACGCAAAACGAATAACTAACGAACCCGAAA
>CBDUUJ010000456.1:0-2622 GCA_965370205.1 uncultured bacterium | reverse complement strand
TCGGCCTCATCCCTTATACCTCCAAGGCTCGACCGCACGAATTTCCGTCCCATCGCTCTCGCTATCGACATTCCAAGAGATGTTTTACCGGTTCCCGGAGGTCCGATGAAGCAAAGAATCGGACCCTTCATGTCGGGCTTGACCTTCTTAACCGACAGGTATTCAAGGAGCCGTTCCTTGATCTTGTCGAGACCGTAATGGTCTTCATCCAGAATTTTCTGTACGTGTCTTATATCAAGATTGTCATTCGTGGATAAACTCCAGGGCAGGCTTGTAAGCCAGTCGAGATACGTCCTGACCACAGACGATTCAGCGCTGTCGGGATGCATTCTTTCCAGCCGGCGAAGCTCTTTCTCGGCCTTGTCCCTGACATCATCGGGCATAAAACTCTGATCGATTTTATCCTTGAATTCGGTTATTTCCTGGCCCTTTTCATCGCCCTCGCCCAGTTCTCTCTGGATAGCCTTCAACTGCTCCCGAAGAACATACTCCCTGTGCGCCTTGCCCAGCTCAACCTGCGCCTGATTTTGAATCTTCGATGAGATCGACAGAACCTCAAGCTCCTTCGCAAGGAACCCGACCACTTTTTCCAGCCGCCCCTTGGGTTTCATGGTCTCGAGGATCTCCTGTTTTTCATCGATGGCCAGATCGAGATTCGTCGCGACCATATCGGCAAGCATTCCCGGCTCCTCGATCCCGTCCGCCGCCATCAGCATCTCCTGCGAGATGTTCTTACCCATCGTGGCGCACCGCTTGAACTGCTCGGTCACGGTTTTCATCAGAGCCTGGATGGTTCGATTCTTATGCTTGTCCTCCACCATCTCCTCGATTTCAACCTTGAAATACGGTTCCTGCTGAATAAAATCAACGATCCGAACTCTGGTGAGTCCCTGCGCAAGTACCCTGACCTCATTCTCCAGGCGTGCCATACGCAGGATGATCGAAAGGGTTCCGACCTGGTACAGATCGCCCGAACCGGGTTCCTCGATCTTGCTGTCCTTCTGGCTGAGAAGCACCACCTTGCGGTTGGTGTCAATAGCCTCGTCAAGCGCCTGAATGCTCGCCGGACGACCCACCGAGATAGGCGCGACAAGATATGGAAAAACAACAAGGTCCCTGAGCGGGATTAATGGGCTCATCCTCGGAACTTCTATTGAATCCGGTCCGGGATCCCCATGATTTTCGGGAATGTCTGTCACAACGTCAACTCCGTCCTTAAATAATCTATTCCGATCTTCAGCCCGATGCTTTCAATCGGATTTAATGGATGCTGGAACCAGGGAGTATATCACATCAGGTATCCGGCAACCTGTCACACTCAATAGTATCCATCCACTGTTCTGACCGTATTTAATATTCCGGATTTTCAGACAAAATCAATACTACCACCGGATATAAACATATTGTACCCGCTTAACAGTATTATAAACGCATTAACACAAAAAGGGATGCCTCGGACGGTACATGGTGCTATACTTGTCTCAAATCACTTTGCCCCGTTTGTCGACATGACGGGGCGATGCACGAGGGTCTCCTAAAATGTTTCATCATTCTGCAGCTCGTATGGCGTTCATCCTGGTTTTTTTTCTCATCTGCACCGCATGCGGGAAACCCGCCGACCAGGCGACACAGTCAAGCAATCAGGCAAATGACGATTTGATCGCGACCGATGTCAATTTCATCGGTGGTGGAACCCAGGCTCCTGAATTAATTGAAGAGGAGGAGCCATATCGCTCTCCCACGTTAAGCACCCCGCCGCCGCCCACGACACTCAACTGGGCACCGTCCATTCAGCATGCAATGAACGCGGCGGAAAAAAATGAGCGATACAGGATCATGGCCTGGTTCACAAATAAGAACTGCATTGACTGCCCGGTGATCGAGCGTAATGTATTTACCGACGGGGATGTTATATCGGCTTCAAGAGACTGGATATTTGTCGAGATCGATACAGATAAAAATCTTGACGCTGCGGAATATTACCTCGCCGGAGCCTCTCCGCCGGCATTCCTGGCGATGGATAAACTTGGGCACGCCTACAAGCGTTACTATGGCTCAATCACCGCCGAGGATTTCAAAACACTGCTTGAAACGTGGAATTGAAGCAACCCCAACCTATTTTTCGCTTACCGCTCCCTTGATACTATCAACAATCGACGACAATGGCGTTCCGGGACCATGCACCGCCGTCACACCGATTTTCAGAAGTTCCTCCGCATCTTCATTGGGAATGATCCCGCCTGCCAGCACGGCGATCTCTCCCGCGCCCGCTTCCTTCAAGCCTTTAACTATCTTCGGGATCAGAGTCAGATGCGCCCCTGAGAGAATGGATATCGCCACGCAGTCCACGTCCTCCTGGAGCGAGGCGGTTACCACAGCTTCAGGAGTCTGGTGTAAACCCGTATAGATGACCTCCATACCCGCGTCGCGAAGCCCTCTCGCGATCACCTTCGCTCCCCTGTCGTGTCCGTCCAGCCCGACTTTAGCGACAAGAACCCTGATCGGTTCAGCCATGATCTCTGCTCCTGTATTTATAATGTAATTTCTTTGTCTCTGTATTTATATGTAATTTCTTTGTCCCTGTATTTATAAATTGATTTCTTTGTCTCTGTATTTATATGT
>CBDUUJ010000455.1:0-2634 GCA_965370205.1 uncultured bacterium | reverse complement strand
CATGGGACGCAACCGGTTTGATCCAATCGGTATTCTGGACTGGCATGGATGATATTCCCATGCATGCAATGTCATGTTAAAATCGGTGGGAGTTATTGAATTGTTAAAGTCATGTTTGAAATTCGAAATGGAAAGATGAATGGGGTTATCTCATGGTTATGAAAGACAATATCAAGCAGACACTGAAAAAGCTGGAGGATATGGTCAATCGGGTGGCGGCGGATAATGCAGCGTCGGGCATGTATACCCGCAAATCGAAACTGCACTTTGACCGAATGGATAGAGAAATACTGGATTCAGCCCGGCTGTTTGCAAGTCCTCTCTTCTTAAAACCGTTGCTTGATTTATTAAAGGTGACTGAATCTGAATTCAGAGTGAAGGTCAGGGAAGCATTGATTGCGATCGGCGAACCCGCGGTTCAGGATCTTATTTATATGCTCGATACCGAACACAGTATACAGGCAGCCCTGGTGCTTGCCGAGATCGGAGATCCCGCTGCATTTGAACCTTTGACCCGCAGGGCTCTCGATTTCAGCGGATTCATGATCCCGGCTGTACGGATATGCACAAAAGTTGGTGACAACAGGGCGATTGAGTTTCTGATCGTTGTTTTAAAGGCAAATAAACCTTATGGTTTTCCGAAAAATCTTCTCAGGAAAGAAGAAAATGAAGGAAGAAAGCTGACAACAAATGCGGCTTCAAAGGCTCTCCGGGAAATTACCGGCAGGGAATATAATAGCCTGGACGAGTGGAGCGAATGGTGGAAAAATGAACGTGCCGGCTGATTGTTTCAGGATCAGAAAAGAAAAACCCCCCGGATATCAAGCCGGGGGGTTTTTATATTTCGAGTTGCTTTTACATCATTTCGGAGGCCGGATCCACATTCCGACCCAGTCGAGCCAGAAATCGCTGGACGTGCAGCCGTAGCCGTCGAATCCGTTCTCATACAAACCGACACGCCGCGAGTTGCCCCAGAATGGTCCTGTTGAAGGAATCATGAATTCAGTCAGACCGGGGGAATTATAGTCGCAGCCGTATCCGTTAAATACATCGAGAGGTGATTCATCGCACAGGGTGTCATCAAGTATGGAGAAATAACTGAAGTCAAGCCCGGTAGCGAGCGCGGGGTTCATCCATGTGAGAAGAACCGCATTTTCACCCATTGCGGGAGCGCTGGGGAATATAACCGGATTGCTCCAGACTGCCGACCTGGATGAGGTTCCGTAATCCTCGAGGCGGAGATATTCGTTTGTCGAGTCGTAATTCCATGTGCGACTGCCTACACCGGTTACGCATGCGTGTTCGGACCACATGTCGCCGGAACTTGAGAAATCAGTAAGCCATATTCGTTGCCACATGGTGACCTGAATATTACTTAGTAATGTAGAGAAATAGGTTCCATCGGACGAGCCTACATGGATGAAAAGGCCGGTCGGCGCCAACATTGTGTATTCCGTAAGATCAACCGTAAAAGTGTCGCCGGTGATCGGGCCATTCCATGCGGGATCTCCTTCAACAGGCGGATCATGCGTTGTGGTTACTGCCCAGTAATTATCAAGCTCATCACCATCGCAATCATCTACCGAGAATGTGAAGTGAAGAGTGTTTTTGAAGTCGAGGCCTGTTAAACCTTCAGTCTGACCGTCTGAATTAAATGGTCCGGTACCCTCATCACAAATTAGCGATGTGAATTCAGGCGGAGAATTCATTTTCTCTACAAAAAGCGGCATACTGTATGAAGTTGCCATTTCATCAGAGACCCTTTGGAAGAGGAACCAGGCTCCGAAGTCGATGGTTCCCCAATCGACATCAAAGGAATCACCGATGAATGCTGTCCAGCCGCCGAATGGTGGCGTGGAATCGGGACCAACCGCCCACTCACGTGCAAGCGGCCATGTGCCATCGCAGTCGAAAACCTCGTTAGCATAATAGGTCTGCTCGAGATTTGCACAGTCAATATTTACAGCACCCAGCGGTGTTGCCGGATTATCCGGTGCAGTGTTTTTATACACTACATGCAGGCTGACCGGATCGTACACAACGCATATTCCATCATCAGCTCGCTGGAACAAGTAGTTATTTCCCGGTTGAATCTCATGTGATGAGTAGTCAATCATAAATTGCGAGCCCGTCATGACAGTCCAGCCGTCGATTGGGTGGGTATCGATTGTATTCAGGGCCCATTCACGCGTAATGGTCTGATTATTATCGCAGTCATCAATTTCCCCACCATCGTACGTAGCGGTTGTATCAGCACAAGTAACAATTGTCGGACCGGTGATACTGCCGAGGAAATCGGGTTCGTCATTTACGAACGATACGGTTAACGGATCGCTGATCTGGATGTGATCGCCGTCATCAGCCTTCTGCAGCAACTGGTAATTATATCCGGGTTCCAGGATTGTCCAGTCGATAACGATGGGTGAAGATGTAAACGGTACCCAGTCAACTACCGGAGAGCCGTCCTTTTTTATCCGCCATTGCCGCTGCAGGGGTGTGTCCGGACATGCAGTTGTTACATCGCCCATGTCATATTCCTCCGCAGTCGATGTGCAGTCAACCACTGCAGCGCCGACTGGAATTGGAGGAATACCAAGTTCTCCGGGATGCACGTTGACGATAAGCGGTTCGGAA
>CBDUUJ010000454.1:0-2637 GCA_965370205.1 uncultured bacterium | reverse complement strand
AAGGTCTCCGTAAAGAAAAGTGAATTTTTCCCTACAATAATAGCCTCATATGAACTGGTGCCATAATGTTAAATGAAAGCTAATACAATCGGTCTTCGAGCCTTTTTTTAGGACCGATTGGATTGCATCAGTACTGATTCAATTCCGGTTTCAGGAGGTCTCTGAATGATGCTTATCGGGTGATAAGGCCGGATCGGGGGGGTGTTCGGATGTGTCGGATCTCGAAAGGCATATTACGCCGGCTATGATGAGAACTATCGCGATGATTTTCAGATAGTTAATCGATTCCCCAAGGAAGATGCCACTTCCGAGTATGATTACAATATAGCTTATTGCCAGGAACGGGAATGCAAAACTGACCGGCACATCGGCGAGAATTTTCAACCATGCAATCCCGAAGAAAAAGTAAATTACAAGCCCAACAAACACAGGCCAGTGGAAAACAAGTTTAATGAAGCCGATGATATCTGTCGGAAACCCGCCAAGCTGATCGGTGACATTCGTGACCCCATGCTTGATAAATAACTGGCCGATTCCGGCAAGAGTCACCATGAGAATGATAAAAACAACCATTCTCATGGACGCGGTTGTTTTTGTGTCACTGGTTCGGGAGGTCATATCGCGCCTCCCCTCAGAATTCCGGAGATTGAGTTGGTTACTTCGGGGTCAGACATGGTCCCGGTTTCGCTGAATCCCAGCGCGATGACACCGGCAAGGATTAACACAATCGCTGCGATTTTCCAGGCATCGATACGCTCCCGGAAGACCCATTTCCCCGCGATGATTATTATTATGTAACTGATGCTGATGCAGGGGTAGGCGAATGACAGCGGGACTTTAGAAAGAACCCACAGCCACAGGACGGTCGACAGCACATAAATTGTGATCCCGCCGAGCACATAGAGATCGGTGAAAATCCGCGGAAGGGCCTTGATCATCGGACCGAGATCCCCACCGGATTTATCCCGGACTCGGTTCATACCGGCCTTCATTGCGATCTGGCCGACCGCACCCATCGCGATTGCTATGAATAGGACCGTTAATTCTGTAATTCCAGGCATAATCTCAGTTAATGACGGGGTATTCTAACACGTGGGGGGATCAAGCGCCATGCGTGTTATGAGACTGAAAAAAATTTTCATAGCAGGTACTAAACCATACAGGAATGACAGCATATCTATGCCGCCCACAAACTTAATCATGTCTCGACCGGTTTTTTGATAATCTGCGGGTTTGTGGGTGTCTTTTTCTGGATGATTGACGATAGAAAGGACACCCACAAACCCGATGGTTATCAGGGGATAGACCACATATGCATCAAGTTTGTGGGCGGCATAATTTTCATTGAATGTAATATTATAATGAGGACGCATTGCTGCTGGGGGCTGTTAAAAATGTAAATAATAATCCGGTAACCCACCCTCTTCAGGATGGGTGAGGACCGGATGGGATTTGAAGTGACCCACCCTAAAGGGTGGGGTACCGGATGAACCCGCTTTATTTTTCAATAGATTAGTGAAGTTCCATAAGATCATTATATTTGTTTATTCACCGACAGATTCGGCGGCTCATCATTCTATTCTGATTTCTATGGGGCTGTCTCCATCATCCAGTTCTTCCAGGAGATCCCTCGGTACGCCGCGAACGATCACATTCTCGTTCTCTTCAAGGCCGCTCAGGACCTCGGTTATCTCGTAGTTCGTCCTGCCGATCTCTATCTCCCGCGCCTCGATTTTGTCTTCGTCATCAACAATAAAAACATACATTTTATCGTCTTTTTCAACGACGGCCCGGTCCGGGACAAGGAGCAGGTTTTCAATTATTTCAGTGATAATCTCAACCTCGCAGGACATCCCCGACATCAGCCGTCCGTCCGGATTCGGGACCTCGATTTCCGCCACAAACGTTGTCACGCCGCCCTGCATGGAAGCCTGCGGATGAATTTTCAGCACCTTTCCCTCGAATATCTCATCTCGGAAAGCGTCCACATCCAGCACGCATTGCTGATCAATTACAACCAGCCCGATGTCATTCTCATCGACACTCGCGATTCCTTTCATTTTTGAGAGATCGCCGATCGAGCACATCGAGTCGCCACCGGAGAAGCTCGCCAGAATGCTGACAACAATGCTGCCCTCGGTCACATATCGCTCCAGGACCACACCTGTCATGGGAGCATAGATTATCGCGTCCCCGAGAGCGTTTTCGGAGTTCTGCACGTTAGCCCGTGCGATCTGCACCGTGGCCTGCGCCGACCGGATCTCCTCCGGCATGCTGCCGTCCAGAAGCACCTCAAGCGCATCTTCCGCCTGCCCCAGCGCGAGCCGTGCCTGTTCGACATTATATTCGGCGGTGTCGAGTTCCTCATCGCTCGCGAAACCGGCGTTATGGAGTTCCCGGACATGATCCAGATCCTCCATCGCCTCATCGAGCGCAAGCTGCGCGCTCTCCACATGAGCTTCGTAGCTCTGAAGCTCCCTTGGCGAGTATCCCCGACGGGTCAGATCGAGATTCGCCTGTGCCCTCGCAAGATCGGCGCGCGCGGTATCGAGCTGGATGAATAAATCCTCCTGGTCGAGCAGCGCGATCGGGTCGCCCTCCTCGATCCAGTCGCCGACATCCACGTATAATTCCTCG
>CBDUUJ010000453.1:0-2667 GCA_965370205.1 uncultured bacterium | reverse complement strand
CTTTGAACGCCTGCGAAGTACAATGTGTCTACTGAAGCGGGTGTCGAACATGGAATCCCGGTATACATGGAAAAACCAATTGCTCATGGGGTTGCGTAATTTTGCAATTCTGATGGGTATTATCCTTCTCCTCATTTATCTGATAGTCATAAGTGGCGAGGCGGCAAAGCAGGAGCTTGACGAACTTTTCGTTGAGGAAAAGAAAACCATCACGCACGTTGATGAGCCTGTTGTGTACGGATACGAGGACGGCGCGAAGGTCTGGGAAGTCAGGAGCGAGGTCGCCGAAACGGAAAAGGAGACCGAATCAAGCGAGCTTACCAGAATCTACGAGATGATCCTGTTCAAGGGCGGCGAGGAGAACATCCTCATTCGAGGCGATCACGGCAACTGGGACAAGCCTCACGAAAAACTCACTCTCACCGGAAATGTCGAGGTTGAATCCGCCGATGGCACCACGCTGCTGAATACGGAGAAACTCATATGGGATGAACGCAGAGAGATTCTCTCATGCCCGGAATTCGTCGATTTCTGGGTCGAGGACAACCACATTATCGCGAACTCGCTTTATTCCGATGAAGACCTTGTCACGATCGACTTCGTCGGGGATGTCGTGATGTTTATTGTCGGGCTGGAGGGGGAGAGTTTTATAACTCGTGAGGGAGATTTTCCAATAGAGGACATCGAGGGAGAGGAGCCGGGGGACGGGATGAACGTTCTCGCCGAATACGTTCATTACGACAAGAGCGAACGGATATGCCGGTGCTATCCGTTTATTCCGTTGAGGGTTCAGAATAATCACAACATCGATGAAGAGGGGAAGCCGCTTCCGGAGAAGGAGTCACGGTTTATCAATCTGACTGAGCGGCTTCTGGATCCAAATTATGCTGCTGCTCTCCAGAGAAGCGTGGCGGAGCTGGATCTCGACCCGGATGAGGCGGCTTTTTTAAGAGGTGAAATCGATAATCTGGCAGGCGGTATTGCCGAGACCATAGATGTTGGCGGATCGAGTGATGAGGCTGACTCTGAATCCGGATCCGATGAATCCGAAATTCAAACAAACGATCCCGGTGTTGCATCGATTGGTGCTGCCGGTCCCCGTGGCGGAGTAGGCGGACCTGGTAGTACGGTTGGAATCGGTGAACCGGAGGTGACCGATTCCGGAATTCCCAATCTGTTCGGTGAGGATATCATGGGGCCGGATGTATCCGGTTCTGATGCTGGAGAAACCCACACTCCGATTGACCTGCCCGTTATCCCGTCATCCGATCCCGAAGTAATTCTTGCAGCGCCGGACTACTCGCTGATAACAGAATGGGAAATATCCCCCGATCTGGATGCGGAACTTTTCGAGGGTGATCCGGAATTCGAAAAATACGCGGAGGTCCGTCCGGGACTTGTTTTCTGTTATCGCGACAATAAAAAAATCTGGTGCGAGGAACTTTTCATCGACCTCGGCGAGCATCGCGTTGAAGCTCTCAGGAGCGCGGACGCCAGGTTCCGCGACCTGGAGGATAAAAAACGTGAACCCCCGTCGAGCCGCGCCGCGCGGTCGATACAGGAATCGCCGACCCAGTTTATCGGGAATTATATCGTCAGCAACTGGCAGGACAATGTCACTGAGGGCTATGGTCGTGTGCTCGCGTTTCAGAATGAGAAGGATATCGAGGCCGACAACATAATCTACAACGAGGACGCGGATGTGATACACGCATGGGGGAATGTCATCGTTCACCAGTACGGAGGCGATTGGTGGGTCGAAAGCGGCGCGATAGAGGAAGTCGAGGGCGAGCGCGCGCGGGAAGATGTCAGAAACCCGTCCGTGATGAATGCCGATGCGATTCTCTCATACAGCAATCGCGTAAGCTGGGCGTTCGGCAATGTCGTTTTCCGGCAGGAGGAACAGACCATCAGCGGAGACCGTGCCCAGTACGAGGAAATAAACGAGATCATGATCATGGCGGGGAATGTCGATTACTCAAACGAGGACGGCGAGAGGCTCGAATGCGCGCTCCTGACTCTGGACCTTGCAATTGATGAATACATCGCAGAGGGCGCCGCTATCGCGAGGAGTATTGTCCCCGAGGAATACCAGGAGAGCCTCGCGGATTATAAGGGTGATGAGGAAACCAAACCCGGCGACGATGCGAGAACCCGGCTTCTTGAAAACCGAACATCACAGGGACTTGGTGACTGGACTTTCGAGATCGAGAATCCTCCTGTGATGCCCCCGATAGAATATCTTCCGGAAGCGCGGTCGGAAGCGGAATCTGGGACGGAACCGGATTCCGAAACCGAACCGGAGAATGGATCAACCACCGTGGAAACCATGGGTCCGGAAATTACTCCGGTTGACGACCCCGCCACAATATCGACATACGAACCCGAATCATCGGTCTTTTTTCAACCCGGAGACGAAATCATCGGGCCACCGACTGACGAGACAACCATTGATACACAGGACAATGGTGAATTAACAGAAGAGGATGGAGAATTAATAGAGAAAGATGAACAGCCAGTTGAAGAAAATGAAGAAATAGAGGAAGAAGAATCAATCGGTGATGAGGAAGAATCAACTGAGGAAGAAACAATCGGTGATGAGGAAGAATCAACTGAGGATGAAGAAGAATCAACTGAGGATGAAGAAGAATCAACTGAGGATGAAGA
>CBDUUJ010000452.1:0-2668 GCA_965370205.1 uncultured bacterium | reverse complement strand
ACACTGGGGCTGTATTGAGGGTAGTTGGGATGGCTGCATTCAGGGTTATACAACTGATAACGGTTCGACATATACATGGCATGGTCCCACTGGTACTGTCTTTACTTACCATAGCGGCACGGATTTTCTAACTGAAGGTGCGAATATTCCCGCACTCAGCGATGCGACATGTATAACCTCTCCACCTACCCCTTATGGCTGGACTGATTGCGCATGGTCTTATGATCTGACCGGCGGCTGGGGCAGCAGTATGTTCCCGGAGGATTCAGACTGGACCTGTGACGGGCTTCTGGGTGTGGATAATGTCCGGTTTGTTTTTCTCTTTGTCAGCGATTTGAGCATCTCTTATTCTCCAGGCTTCTGCCTGCGTGAACTGGAAGTTTATGTCGATCTGTGATGAACAGAGTTGTACTCAGGTCAGCACTTGAATTTATTTACTTTTTAATATTTTAATCCTGAAATATTAATCATTTCAGGTTAACCGAATTAGTTACTAGGGGACCATCATGAACAAATGGATGATGTTTATTGCTGTATTTGCAGTTTCTGCAATGATTATTTCAGGCTGCTCGGGTGATAGCGGGAATCCTGTTGCGCCTTTTGCAGAACAGGAAATAACTTCTGATTTCAGTCATGCCGGACAAACGCACCTTTGGGGTTACTACGATGTCTTTATTGATATCGAAAATCAGACTGCCGTCGCCGTTCTCAACCGTCAGGCGATGTTCACGGCGAATGTCGTGACGTTTGTCAACAATCCGGCGGGTAATCTCGGGTTTGAAATATACGGAACACCGATTGGGACGGATTATGTCGATGTGGACATTGATGTATCGATTACCCATCCTTTCCCCGGTATGCCCGATTACGATGGCTATGATGTTCGCGGGGTTTTCATGGGGACGGGTTCCGCCACGATGGGTTACGGTACTGACCTGACCTATCCGGTATACAGTTCCGATCAGGTGATGTATGACTACAATGAGACTGATCCGGATGACGACCCGCATGATGGTTTGGTGGGTATGCCTGACGGTTACACCCGATGGTTCAACGCTGAGGAGTTCCCTGTCGAAGGGCTTTTTGGGTATACGCAGGGCGCTCTCGCGACTCCCGATTATTCGGATCAGCTTAATTCCATTTTGAATCCTTACAAATATTTTGCTGATGAATTGGCCGCAGAAGGGGATCTCTGGGATTTCCTGACAGGCACCTCAGGGAACGGCGTATTTACTTCCGGAACTTCAAACACCCGTAACTATTATCTCCGTTTTCCAAATGACAAGGGAGTAAAGTACGGTTACGCGATTCTTGCTAACTGGGAGGGCGAGGAAATTCATCCATCTAACGCGGTTGAATCGGTCGCGGTGTCGGTGGATATCGCGAACGATATTTACTACTTCGATGATATCGACAAAGGCGGGAAACTGATTCTGTATATTGATGTCTTCGGGTGGGAGCATCAGCCGTCAACGATTATCATCGAGTCGACAGTTCGCAGCACGAATTACGAGCTTGATGCCGCAGCGAACGGAATGCCGGGTGGAGATCACTACTCGACGTATCAGGTTGATATTGAGGCTGATGCGGTATCCGGCACTGACGGGAATGAGTACTGGGTGATATGTGAGTATGACGGATTTGACTACACATGTTATTACACTCCCACGAACGGCGCTCCGGATGCGAAACTCGCAGCGTTTTTCCGATATGATCTCCATGTTTCCGGCGAGCCTTACAATATTCCGCCGGTTATCGATTCGGGAGTCGATGGGAATGCGTCGCCGGGGAATCTTTCAACCGTGCAGTATTCAGTAACTGCGCATGATGATGATCCCGGCGATATACTGACCTATTCCTGGAGCGTAAAAACATATCCTGCTGGAATTGAGGTTACAACGGGCATTACAAATAATCTCGATGGCACTGTCGATATCGACTGGGGCACAATAGGTACTTCAGGTGGCGATCAGTTCTCTATTGACTGCGATGTAAGTGATGGTGTTAACGCCCCAGTGGCGGCGGAGACGTTAATCGTAACGGTCATGGACGAGATGATCGTGTACAACACAGATGGTGCAGGAACGATTGGGGATGTTTACTCAATTGATCCCAAGGGTGTGGGTCCGCCTGAGAAGTGGACTTCATTTACCGAGGATGGCGAGCTTATGACCCCGAAACTTTCACCTTGCGGCGGGTATATTTTGTACGGATTTCTGACCTATAGCCCGATGGCAGGTCATTTGTACATAATTGATGTGGCAACCGGTGGGCAGACAGAAATCACGCCTGCGGGTGAGAACGCGATGCATGGGGATTTCTTGCATGACGGCGCCAGGATCGTCACGGCTGTGGGAGATATATGTTCGGCGAAAAAACTTTGGACCATGGATTATGATGGCGGCAATATCGAGGTGTTGACAACCAGCGGTCATGATATCCTGGAATTGGAATATAGCCGGGACGACAGCGAGATATATTACGCGGCTTTGAATGGAGCATTATACACATATGGCATTACATCAGGTTTACATGTCGAATACGCGCCATATACAAATTACAATGGCTACCCGCACGGGAATCCCGATATGACTCAGATCGCCTGGACCACATCGCATGGTGGCAGCGGTATCCGTATTTATATTTCCCCGGTCTCATTGTGGTGGCC
>CBDUUJ010000451.1:0-2677 GCA_965370205.1 uncultured bacterium | reverse complement strand
ACGACAACAAACACAAACGAGAACAGGACAACACCTGCCATTACAACCGGAAAATCGCGGAACTCGATAGACTCGACTATCTCCCGGCCCAGCCCCGGCCAACTGAATACCGTCTCTGTCAGAACAGCTCCCGCGAGAAGAAGCGCGAAATCCAGACCGATAACCGTAATAATCGGGATCAATGAATTCTTGAGCGCGTGCCTGATGATCACCGTCCATTCGCTCAGACCTTTCGCACGCGCGGTTCGGATGTAGTCGAGATTCATAACCTCCAGCATACTCGACCGGGTCATGCGCGCGATGATCGCCATCGGCACTGTCGCCAGCGTGATCGCCGGGAGAATCACGTTCTGATGCCATGGAATATGGAAACTGAAAATCCCGAGGTCGATCTCAGGCCACGTTATCTCCCCGAACCCGATACTGTTTATCCATCCAAGCTGTCCCTGGAACAGCAGAATCAGCATAAGACCGAGCCAGAATACCGGCATGCTGACCCCGATCAACGCCCCGGTCATCATAAAGTAATCGATAAACGAATACGGACGAACGGCGGATACCACTCCTGCCGCTATGCCGACAACTATCGCGATCAGCATCGCCACAAGCGACAGGTACGCGGTGTTCTTGAAACTGTCCCCGATGATATCTCGCACTTCCCGCTGCTGACGGTACGAGCGTCCGAAATCGAACCACACCGCCGGACTGAGAATTGTGTCGGTGATTTTTCCCGTAACGGTCAGATACCTGAAATTTACATCTCTTAAGAGGTTTATCTCTCGCAGATTTTCGGATTCCCGGTCGAAAATCGCCCATAAATCCGTATCGGTCCTCGTGGTGAATGCCACATTGACGACCATCCCCGGCTCGAATTCACTTTCTTCCGAGCGGTTACCGCCGAGCATCAGCACAGCGTTCGGCATCAGCTCGTGCTCTTCAGTTCCGCCGTCCTCATTCTCGAACGTGAAATGCCATGTTCCCGATATTTTTTCACGCTCGCGGACGGTCATAAGCGACGGCGACTCAAGATTCCTGATCTCCGCGTGTTCGCTGGATTTATCGTCGTACATGCCGTCGATAACGATCTGCTCGGTCATCTGGAAAAACACTGTGAACTCGCGACCCGTCCGGAATCCCTCCGGACGAAAATACACGGTGTAGCTGTCTCCGGGTTCAGCCAGTTCCATCCCGCCCGTTTCCTCACCCGTGCGGACTATAATGTCAGTATCAATATCAAACCAGGTCTGCACCTTCTGGAAATCCTCCAGGAGCGCTCTTGTTGTTGATTCGGATCCATCGATCTCGACAAGTGTCTGCGTGGAACCTCCGCCGATTGATTCCTGATTTGCGGGTATCTCCGGCGTGCCGCATCCTCGTTCATACAGGTGAGTGAGAACCTCTCTCTGAAACGGTTCGTTTACAACCGGGCGGATTTCACCATCCGTCGCGAGGAGAGTATGGCGATCCAGCTTGAAATGATAGACCTTTGCGCCCTCATCCGTTTCAACGCGTAGTTTAAACTGGGGGAGATCGCCGGGATTCCTGATAAGGTTCCGCGCCCAGATGAAGTACTGCATATACCACGGTTTATCGAGTCCGAATTTGTGCCTGATGCGAAGCTCGGTTTCCCTGTCGGACCGCTGACCCATGATCGCGCGGACGGGATCGCCGGGTATGATGAACGACAGCGTGAACGTGATGAGGCTTATTCCGATAAGCACCGGAATAAGCTGAAAAATCCGTCGGATGATGTAACCGAGCATCAGTGAAGATTGTACTCAATGCTCGCGTCCACGTCCACGAAAGTGATATCGCTTTTTCAGACTAATTATATTTGAAGATGAATTATTCCAGCGGGGACACATGCGGGGACACCTTGTTTTTACCCAGATCAATCATGTTGGAAGATGAATTATTCCAGCGGGGACACCTTGTTTTTTGACCAATTCCCGGGTGCCGGTGACAAACGCAGTTTGGCTTCCAGCCGAACAAGCTTGTCGCCGTGGTAACTGTGGGCAGAAATGATTAATAACCAGTATATTCCAGCGGGGACACCTTGTTTTTACCTGCTGCAATCCTGAATTAATCAAGGATCTGCGGGGTAAAAAAAGGTGTCCCCTCAGAAAATTGTTTGATTTCAATCCCCGATCGCCATTATATCGTTGCCGTAGCCGACATAAAGCCAGCCGTCCTCGCCGATAACAGGTGGGGTCATGTAACTTGACATTGGGCGTTCGTAGGACCAGAGGCTGTAGCGCTGGGGAGTGTGCGGATAAATGCTGTGGTAGCTGAGAGGACTGACAGCATGAAGGCCCAGGCATGAGATGTAGAGCTTTCCGACAGCGTCCTGCGATCCTCCCTGAATAAGCCAGTCTTGATCACCGGTAATACTGCTTCCAAAGGGCTTGGTCTTGAAAGTGAATCTGTTAAGTGCGCCGCCGTATGCTCGTGTGTTGATAAAAAATAGAAATTCCCCCGTACCGTAATCCGTCGCGATTTGGCTTACGCCGAATTGTCCCCAGATCGGAGAGCACTCGTAACTGGTAAGTCCCCTGTCAAACAGCTCGGTGTGGTAAGAACCGTCCGAATAGAATACGGGACAATTGTAATGAGTGAATGCGATAAGACCTTCATTGCTGATGGATGGCGGTCCGAGGGAAGCTGGGGTAGTAATGTA
>CBDUUJ010000450.1:0-2738 GCA_965370205.1 uncultured bacterium | reverse complement strand
TGGGGTACCGGAGTTTTTTCAACAGTCCCAGGCTATTGCAAACTGGCAGTCTGCGTTACGGGTATAAATACTTATTAAGTGGAATTGTTATTAAACGTGCTTCAGGGGGAGATCCGGCCACTGCACGGTTCGGAGCGGTTCCAGCCAGCCCTCGTCGATGGGTATCGCCATGAACTGGTCCCTTTCATCCCTGACTATATGCGCCCATGGGTAACGGGTCTCGTGAGGAAAAATAACCAATGCATTTTCATCCATCCATCTGGAGAGTAATTCTTCCTTCAGCTCGACCTGCTTCACCGGCTCGAGATCGTAGCCCATAATCCACGGTACCGGCATATGCGCTCCGGTCGGAATCAGGTCGCCGACAAATATCGCCACTTCCCTGCTCTCTGACGAATCAATCCGAATGTAACACTGACCCGGTGTGTGTCCGCCGACATTCATCATTTTAATTCCCGGAACGATTTCGATTTCAGGATCGTCACCCGGCAAGTGAGATGCCGGGCCACCATGAATCTCCATCAGACCTGCGTTGTGTATCGGCATCCAGTCGTTTTGAATGTAACTGGCGCGGTTGCGGGGATTCGGGTTGAGCGCGGTGTCCCATTCAATGGCATGAACATGGTGTTTCGCGTTGGGGAAATGCGGAATCGGCTCTTTCTCATCATTTAAAAACGTGAGCGATCCGGAATGATCGAAATGCAGATGGGATAGAATCACGTGATCGATATCGTCCGCGGTCAAATCGAGCCGGGCAAGTTCTTCGTCAATCGATGATATGTGATCGACGCCGTAGATGAACTCGAATTTGTCGGTATTTTTATCGCCGATACCCGCCTCGATGAGAATTTTTTCATTCCCTCTGACCGCGAGAAGGCAGGACAGGCACATGTCGATACGGTTGCGCTCGTCGGGGGGCTTGACCTTCTCCCACATGACTTTCGGGACAGTCCCGAACATCGCGCCGCCGTCGAGACGGTAGAGGCCGTCGGAGATGGCATGGAGAATCCATTCGCCAAGCTGGTATTTCGGAGGTTTTCTGTCCGGCATTTTATTTCCATTCCTCGGATATATCGAAAATTAAGATAAGGCTGAATTTCATAGCAGAAAAAAACATCAAACGCAACCTGAAATTGAACCTGCATAAAATGATTATGGTCTCATTGTGCAGAAACCTCCTCACGATGTGGTAAAACCAGAAGCGGACGATCGGGTACATCGTCCGCTTCATATTTTTAGCTGAACGCACGAACCTCGTATACTACCAGACAACATTTTGTGATATACTCCCTCTTCCAATTTATTAAAACTGAACTTGATCTGTAGCATGCGCAAACAGCGCATGGTAACTGGAGGATTAAACATGGCAACTATCGAAGCTGTCCCGAATTTTTCCGAGGGGCGAAATGAAGAATTAGTCAACGAGATCCGCGACGCCGCTGCGGCGATCGATGGCGTGAAGGTGCTGGATGTCCAGTCCGACAGCGACCATAACCGCATGGTGCTGACACTTGCCGGGGATGTCGATCCGGTCATGAAAGGTGTCATGGAGGCATCGAAAATCGCGGTTGAGAAGATCGACCTGAGGACCCATCAGGGCGAGCATAAGCGGATGGGCGCTGTTGATGTCGCCCCGTTCGTGCCTGTCAGCGGGATCAAGAAAAAGGACCTCAAGAAACGAATCGCGCAGTTCGCCGAGGAGTTCGCGACCACTTTCAATATTCCGACCTACCTGTACTACGAATCCGCGACTCAGGATAACAGGATCAAACTTCCCGACCTTCGCGAAGGCGAGTTTGAGGGTTTCTCCAAGAAGATCAAACTTCCGGAATGGAAACCTGATTTCGGTCCGGATGCGGTACACGAATCAGCGGGATGCACCGCGGTCGGACTGAGGCCATTTTTGATTGCGTTTAATGTCAATCTGCGGACAACCGATGTGGATATCGCAAAGAAGATCGCGAAGGCGGTCAGGGGAAGTTCCGGCGGCTACAATACAGTCCAGGGAGCCGGATTCATGCTCGAGGACCAGGGGGTCGCGCAGGTCAGCATGAACATTCTCGACTACAAGAAAACCCCGATCTACAGGGTGGTCGAGACAATAAAGATCGAAGCAGCGAGATATGGTGTGGAGATCGACGGATGTGAAATTGTTGGTGCGGCACCGATGGAAGCTTTCCTGCAGTGCGCCGAGTTCTATCTCAGGATGACCGAAAAACTCGACGATCACATGATCGAAAAGAAAATCTGGGAATCGTAGACCTGATTCCCAATCCGGTACGAACGCACGCTTCAGGCACGTGATTCGTGCCTGTTTTTTCGGACTCGGACCAATTCTATTTATTAACATGAATCAGAGGGGACACCTGCATTTCGAGGACGAAATGAGGTGTCCCCGGAAAAAGTGTCCCCGGAAAAAGTTTCTCCGGGAAAAGTGTCTCTATTTAAATAATACACTTTCAAGTAGATTGGTCACACAGGGGGGCAGTCCAGCGTATTTGAAAAAATCTATTTTTCCGGGAATTTAGTGTCCGATTTCAACTATTTTGGACAATAATAAAGTATAATGCCCATACGGTATCTATGTTTAGTTAAAGTGACCCACCCTAAAGAGGGTGTCTTATAATCCGGAAATATTGTAGCGCGGACGTCCCGTCGGCTGTCCTGCGGGAATCTTGCCCGCATATCTATGTAATATATTTTGCGGACGGGGACGTCCACAAGACAGCCGACGGGAC
>CBDUUJ010000449.1:0-2753 GCA_965370205.1 uncultured bacterium | reverse complement strand
CCTAATGAGACCGTGCTGACTTCAGCCGGCTCCTCGGATATTTTCATCGCGTGGTACAATCCGGATGGAACTCTTCTTCGGGTGAAACGAGCAGGAGGTACTAGCGGTACCTACAGTAAATCAATCACAACGCTTTCTGATAATTCGACTGTAATGACCGGGTACTTTGAGGGTTCAGCCACATTCGGTGAGGGCGAATTTAATGAGACCGTGCTGACTTCAGCCGGGAATGTTGATATTTTCATCGCGAGGTATAACACTGACGGAACGCTTTTCTGGGTGAAACGTGCCGGGGGGAAGGGTTCGGACTATGGTAAATCAATCACCGCGCTTTCTGATAATTCGACTGTAGTGACCGGGCACTTTAATGGTTCAGCCACATTCGGTGAGGGCGAACCCAATGAGACCGTGCTGACTTCCGCCGGCTATATGTCTGATATTTTCATCGCGCGGTTTGCTCCATAAAATAAAGGTGTTACCTGATTCAAATCGGCAGTATGAGCTGGTTTATAATAAAGAAAAAGCCCTTCGGTATCATTAGTGAAGGGCTTTTTCTTTAATTTCGGGTAGGAAATGGTCGGGGTGGAGAGATTCGAACTCTCGGCCTCTTGCTCCCGAAGCAAGCACTCTAACCTGGCTGAGCTACACCCCGACGTTATGTACTATCGTCGCTGCGAATGGATTATACCACGCGGATGGAGTATACCACATCGAATGGTAATTTCATCACTGGATTTTCCCGTCAGACGGTCGAAAATTCATATAGAAGAGGACTTAATTGGATTTTATTCAGCTTTAATCCGAAAATCAGGCGGAAAGCCCTTGAACTTGGCCTTCCGGATGTGTAAATTGCTTTCTCGTCTGTACTGGGACGGTTTATCTGGAGAATTACCAGCCTGGGTGGAAGGAATAATATATGCAATTGAATCTGCGATATTTTGTTTTCGTTCTTTTAATCTTATTGTTTCCGATTATCTCGCAACCCGGTAATGCGAAAGTCTATCTTGTGGATTTCGATGAGGATCAGGCTGAGTTCCTGATGCTCCAGGCTGTCAACTCCATAAGATATTCTGAGGGGCTGACGCTTCTGGTTCCGGACGATAAGCTGAATATCTCCTGCGGAAGGCATGCGATGGACATGGCCCGACGTGATTTCTTTGACCATTACTCCCTGGATGGAACCAGCCCTGCCGATCGAGCCAGGAGCATGGGTGTGGCAAATCCGATTTCCGAGAATATCGGGATCACCAGAACTTTCGGACGGGATCTCTATCAGGTTGTGGATCTCCTGATGGAGGGTTTCCTGAACAGCCCCGAGCACAGGGTAAACATTCTCGATCCGGACATCACCCATATCGGGATCGGTTTCTACCAGGATATGGATGACATGAATCATCGTCTTGAATCGGGCCGGGACCCGTCAATTAATTACCAGGGTTTTGGAACCATTCTGGTCGTGCAGGAATTCTATAAACAGCAGGTTGAACTGATCGAACCGTCGCCCTACAGCGGCTACATGAAGCCGGGTGAATTTATCACGCTGCAACTGGATTTCATTGATGACGTGAATGAGGCATTTCTGAGAATTGCCTCCAATGACGATCCGAACCGCGCGTATGAGTTGCCGATGTCGAAAGCGGAGAGGAGCTTCCGGGTGCGTTTCGCCATTGAGGATGAGGGCGAGTTCACAATCGGCATATATGCGAATTCATCGAACGCCGACTGGTACTACCGCGAGCAGGGGCAGCTCAATCTGACTGTTAAATCCTATCTCTATTAATTGAGATTTCAGTATACCTCTGGTAAAATCTGTTCAGGGACCGAATGCGGTCGAATATATCAAAAAAGATATCAGGAGTTGACTTACATGAGACAGAGTATTTTCCTGCTTTTACTGGTGATTGTTATCCCGATGCTTATTGGATGCCCCGGCAATCGCGCTATTGACAGGGAGGCTGCCGACAAGCTATGGACATGGGTTGAGGAGCAGGATTCCACCAGATGGGATGTTGTCGGCGCTCCGCAGACAAACTATTCAGGTCTGATAGTTGATCATCAGTTCAAATACAACAAGCTGATGATAGCTCTCGATTCGGATGCGATTAACCCCATTCACCAGCGGAATTTGCTTGAACAGATTGCAAGGCAATGGAGAAATTCATATGCCGCTAATCTGAGACCAAGGTTCAATCTGCGGGTCGAGTTCTATAACAAGGAGATCAATAAGAATTTCGATCTGGGCTGGACCGAGATCGATACAGACGGGAATGTTGATACCCATCATTCCAAGACCCAGGATGTAATCTGATTAGAAAAAATATAATGAATTCCATGAGGTGGCTACAATGCTGAACCGCATTTTATTGACTCTGCTTGCATTATCGATTCTTTTTACTGTCGGGTGTCGAACCGGCGAGTACAACGTAGACCTTGAAATCTATGAGATGATGCCCGGATTACTGGAAGCTGACACCGAACTGGTGAAGGACCTGGCGAGAAATGAGGATGGCACCCTGATGCTGGAATTCGAAAAGGGCGCCATGAACATCTGGCTCAGGACCGGATCGGACATGGATGTTGTTTCGCGGCAGAAAGCTATCAGTGACGCGTTTGAAATATTCCATGCGCAATACAGGACAATTGAAAAGAATTTAAAGAAAAACGGGGCATTTTACCGTCACAGTATCTATGTGTACGGATGGGTTGAAGATGTGGAGCTTTCTGACATTCTGTGGGACCTTTCTTTTGACAAT
>CBDUUJ010000448.1:0-2757 GCA_965370205.1 uncultured bacterium | reverse complement strand
ATTTCACTCGTGAAAAAAGGCCATAGTGGGATGAGTATTAACGGGAGAAGTAAAAGAAAAAGATAGAGCAGAATCAGATTGTACGGGAGTGTTGTATGAATGCAGATAATCCCGATGAGCATTATGATGCAGCTCAATATTGCAAATCCGATGCCGATGGGAATGCCGATTCTCAGGTCATTGTTTATACCGGGCACGAGTCGATCCATGATGAATCGCCCAAGGATAAAAATGGGAGGAAAGACGGCTATGAGCGCGATGATTCCCAGTTCACACGCCTCCACGGTTCGACAGAAAATCCCTGATGAAGTTCATGAAAAAGAGCACGTAGACGATTACTGTCCAGACAGCGATGAGAACTCCCCACATCCAGTTGGGATTCCGATCCGACGATTTCTTCTCAGGTTTCTCCGACATCAATAAGGGATGATACCAGACCATGACAAATGAAGTAAGTCCGGAAACGCGGGGACACTTTTTTTTGCCACGCAGACCCTCGGATAATTGAAGATCATAGAAAGCAAAAACAAAATGTCCCCCTGAAAACAAAAACAAAGTGTCCCCTTAATCAAAAATGGGATCACCGGGCTGCACGTTTTTCGTATAAATGGATATTTCCTCCTTTGACTTGCCTGTCCTTTGGTTCCTATACTGCTACCCAATATGGACCTTTCATTTCTCGGAGCGACAGGCACAGTAACCGGATCATCCTACCTTCTCGCGGTCGGCGACCGTCGCGTGATGATCGACTGCGGACTCTACCAGGGACTTCCGCAACTCAAGGAACGCAACTACACACATCCTGCTGTTAAATGGACAGAGGTTGACGCGATCCTCCTCACGCACGCGCATATCGATCACTGCGGACTTATTCCCCGCGCGGTCAGACTTGGATTTACAGGACCGATCTACTCCCATGCCGCGACAGTCGATCTCGCGGAAATAATGCTGAGGGATTCGGCTGAGATTCATGAGCAGGACGCGAAATGGCTCAACCGAAAACGGATGCGCGCCGGAAAAAATCCGATCGAACCGCTGTTCAATCATCGCGATGCTGAAAATGCGCTTTCGCAGTTTGTCAGTGTGAAATACGGTGAGCGATTCGATGTGGTTCCGGGTATCGCCGCTGAATACAGGGATGCGGGTCACATTCTCGGATCGGCATCAATTGCGGTGGATGCGGAGGAATCCGGACTCAAACGAAGGATCGTTTTTTCCGGGGATATCGGACATCACCAGGCGCCGATTCTGAGAGAGCCTGCGGGATTCGAAAATGCCGACGCGGTTCTTATCGAGACCACCTACGGAAACAGGCTGCATGAAACCTCCAGCGACAGGTATTCGATGCTGCAGAAAATAATCCGCGACACGTGCAGTCATCGCGGCAATGTTGTCATTCCGGCGTTCACGGTCGGACGCACTCAGGAGCTGCTCTATATACTCGGGGAGATGATGGAAGCTGATAATATCCCGCGAATACCGATTTTTCTCGACAGCCCGATGGCGATAGCGGCGACAGGCGTTCATCAGAAGCATCCCGAATGTTTCGACCGTGAGACGATGGATCGTATCAATGCAGGGGACAATCCATTCAAGCCCGAGATGCTGGTTATGTGTCGTACAGTCGATGATTCGAAGGATATCAACCGGCATAAGGACAGCGCGGTGATTATCGCGGGCGGTGGTATGTGCGAGGGCGGAAGGATCGTGCATCACCTGAAACACAATCTGTACGGACCGGAGAATCATCTTGTGATTGTCGGGTACCAGGCGGAGGGAACACTTGGACGGGTGATTCTCAACGGCAGAAAGCGAGTGCGGTTGTTTGGCGAGGAGATCGCGGTGAACGCGAAGGTGACGGCGATTGGAGCGTTCAGCGCTCATGCGGATCGGGACGGTCTGATCGACTGGCTTCGAAATTTTACCGATCCGCCGGAAGTTGTCTTCATGGTTCACGGTGAGGCGAAAGCGAGTGAGGATTTCGCGAATACCGTTCGGGAAAAGCTTGGATATGTTGCGTATCTCCCCAGATTGGGACAGCATGTCGATCTTGCGGAACTTGATGATATCGCGCTTGCAAAGCGGCGGTTTATCAGTGAGAAAACCCCGAGTGCGGGCGATGTCAGGGAGATCGTCGCGCGTGTGAGTGTCCTTGGCGGTGAATTCCAGGCGACCATTGAGAAATATATCGGAGAACTTGGAAGAAGGATTAAAAAGGCGGAGAAGGACGACAGGTATCCGCACTGGAAGACACGGGACGTGGCTGAGATATTGACACATCTGACTGAGATAGTCGGCGGAGATATCGACAGGCTTGAAGGTTTAGTCGAGTCGTCAAAACAAGAAGGAAAATAAAAAAAAATTCGTAGAACAGCACGGCAGTGCGTCTATGGAAAAAAATAGGAACGCACTGCCGTGCTGTCATGGTGACAGATATTTGGTAACAGGAAGACGCACTGCCGTGCGGGACTGTTGAAAAAATGGAAAAATAATCCGGTACCCCACCCTTTAGGGTGGGCGATCCTGGTAACCATGCGCCTTCCACCCACCCTAAAGGGTGGGGTACCGGAAAAAACTTGTTTTTTCAACAGCCCCGTGCTGTTCTACGGATTATTGCATTTTCTGTAGCAAGTTCCAGTGTCGCCCACAAGCGAGTCTTCGAGCTTGTGGACTCTGTATGTCAAGCTGGATGATTGTGAATGTTATCAAGCGGTCAATTTTAGAGACCGTGCACGATTCATCCGATGCAACTGTTCA
>CBDUUJ010000447.1:0-2760 GCA_965370205.1 uncultured bacterium | reverse complement strand
CGTTATTCAGAAAGCAGTCCCGTTCAAAAAACCGTTTGAAATCGCCGGTGGTGCTGCGACTGTCTGCGAGCATGTGATTATCAGGATTACAACGGATGACGGCACGTATGGTCTGGGTGAGGCCGCGACGATGACGTCCTATTCCGACGAATCTCCCGCCGGCGCCGAGGCGGTTCTGAAGGAGAAATTGATTCCGGTTATTATCGGCTGCGATCCGTTCGATATCAACGAGATCATGGAACGGCTTGATAAAACCGTTGATGGAAACAGTTTCGCGAAAGCCGCTATCGATCTCGCGCTTCACGATCTCATGGGGAAATTGTCCGGTCAGCCGGTCTATAAACTTATCGGTGGGAAATATCGCGAGCGCGTACCGCTTGCATGGGCGATAGGGCTTGGGGATATCGGCGATGTTGCAGCGGAAGCGGTCGAGTATGTCGAAAAAGGTTATCGCACGATCAAGATAAAAATCGGGAACGATCCGAAACGCGATATCGATGCTGTCAGAGAGGTCCGGAACGCGATCGGCGACGAGATCAAATTCCGTGTTGACGCAAACCAGGGTTACGATTTCGATACGGCTATCGAAACCCTTTCCGAAATGGAAAAATATAATCTTGAATTATTTGAGCAGCCGATTTCCAGGGATGATATCGACGGAATGGCAAAACTGTGCGAGAGGTTCGAGACGCCGATAATGGCCGATGAGAGCAATTACAGTCCTGAGGACGCGCTCGATCTTGTCAGGAGTAAAGCTGCCGATATTCTGAACATCAAGATAATGAAACCATGCGGTCTGAGAGGCTCGCGCGCAATCGCCAATATCGCGCAGGCCGCCGGTATCCCTCTCCTTATCGGAAGCATGCCGGAGATGGGTATCGGGACCGCGGCGGGTCTGCATTTCGCAATTGCAACTCCCGGAATCGAATACGCGTGCGAGTTGATAGGTCCGGGAATGCTCGCGGATGATATAATCGAACCCGTGCCGTTTCTAAAGACCTGTGAGAAGGGATATCTTGAGCTACCGACGGGAAATGGCCTTGGGATTGATTTAAAATAGTGTCGTTAGCTTCCAGCTATCGGTTTCATTAAAGGAAAATTCCCAATGAACAAAACACGTATCTACACAGCATTCTTAGGCGAGAAAAAACCCGTCGGCATAGCAGGATGGCCGAACGCAAAATTCGATCCTGAAATCGAAAGTGTAAAATGGATGGAAAAACTCACGAGTGAATTCGGCGATGAATTCGAATTCACCGGCGGCGACCTTGTCCCATGCCACGAGAAAGGAACCTGCGAGACCGCGGGCTATATCAATGAAGTCTACACAAGCCGAGGTCCGGAAGCCCTTAAGGATTTTCCAAAGAATATCCAGGACGGTGTAAATCAGGCGGACGGCGTTATGGTTGTGTCGCTCTGCATTCCCGGATGCTCCTGCGAGTTCGACATCCTCTCGACCGGCAAACCGACAGTCGTTGTGAACAACATCTACGCAGGCGACGGATTGTTCCTCCACTGCAACAGTTTTGTAAAACGGAACAACCTTCCCGCGATTCTGGTCAGCTCATCGGATTTCAACGACACCCGCCGCGCACTGCATCTCATCACAGTTATACGCCGGATGCGCGAGACGAAAATCCTCGACTACATGGACGCGGTGTCGGAATGGGGCATGAGACCGGGCGAGGAAAAGGTTATAAAGGAAATTTTCGGAACGGAAGTTATTCTCAAACCCGGTGAGGAACTTCTCAAGTACATTAATGATGTCGACGATAAGGAAGCTCAGGAGTGGGTTCGTAAATGGAAGGAAGAAGCAGAAAAAGTTGTCGAGCCGGATGATGCGACATTGATGCGATCTGCGCGGATGTATCTCGCTCTCAAAGGCGCGATGGATGAAGTCGGCGCGACGTGTGTCTCGACGGACTGCCTGAATTATGTCTATCGCGATAAATTCCCCGGCTATCCATGTATGGCGTTTTTCCAGTTGATGAACGACGGCGTGATGGGAGTCTGCGAGGCGGATATTCATTCATCGCTTACAAATCTGATGGGGTTGTATCTCACAGGGAATCCCGGTTTCGTTTCCGATCCGGTTATCGACACGGCAACCGATCAGGTCATTTACGCTCACTGTGTCTGCTCGAACAGGCTGATTAAGGATGAGCAGATGCCGTATGTGATCCGGTCGCATGCGGAATGCAACAAGGGCGCGTCGGTTCAGGTGATCGCGCGCGCGGGTTTGCCTATGACCACGGTTAAGGTTCATCCGGTGGACAGAAAACTCGCGCTGCACTGGGGCATTGTGGTCGGGAATGTGGATACTGACTGGGCATGCCGGACGAAGATCGCGGTGGAGGTTCCCGACGCGAGGGCGCTTCTGAACGGCTGGAATGCCGAATGCAATTTCGGATGGCATCGGGTATCATTCTACGGTGATCTGGAGGATGATTTCCGCGATCTCGCCACTCTTTACGGCCTGAAGATCGTTGAAAATTCGTGATTTATAACCAATGATATTTGAAAGTGTATTATTCAAATGGAGACACTTTTTCCGGGGCTTTTCCCGGGGCTTTTCCCGGGGACACCTCATTTCGTCCTCGAAATGCAGGTGTCCCCTCTGATTCACAGGAAGGAGACCGTGCATTATGAAATTTATCGATTCGAACTGTTGTATCGGAAAATTAGCCGTCCCGCTGCCGAAACATGTCGAGACCGCGGGTGAGCTTGACGAATTATTAAAAGCTGCGGGTATTGACGAGG
>CBDUUJ010000446.1:0-2762 GCA_965370205.1 uncultured bacterium | reverse complement strand
ACCGATTACGAATCCACTCAGGATGAAAACGGATCGGACTCAACCGCCGAATCGAAAATCCCGGATGGCCCCGTGCGAATCGCGTTCGTGCCGTCGGTCGAGGCAGGCGAGATCGAGCTTCAACTGGAGGCGTTCGAGGAGAAACTGGGTGCGTTAATCGATCATCCGGTAAAGGCCAATATCGTTCTCAGCTACTCCGCGTGTATCGAGCAGATGGCCGCGGGGCATTTCGAGGCCGCGATGCTCCCGTCGCTTGCGTATGTCCTGGCGAATGAACGCTACGGAATAAAAGTCGCTCTGAAAGCGGTCAGGCGCGGAAGCCCGACCTATCGCGGGATTATCATCACGCGGGTCGACAGCGGCATCGATTCCATCGAGGACCTCAGGGGGAGAACGTTCGCATTCACCGACACGGCGTCGGCGTCGGGGCATCTCTATCCTAAAACTTTCCTGATCAGCATGGGGATCGATCCGGACGTGGATTTCGCGGATTACACATTCAAGGGCAGCCATCCGGCGGTCGTACAGTCGGTTCTGCAGGGGCAGGTGGATGCGGGCGCGTGTTTCGAGGATGCGCGCGAGCTTCTTATGGACACCGAGCCGACACTGATGGACGAGACGAAAATCATCGGCTACACCCCCGGAATTCCCGCCGACACGGTCAGCCTCCGTGCCGATCTGAACGGCCCATTCTATGAAAAACTGATCGACGCCATGATGGAACTGAGCCGGGAAGGGGAGGAGAGCGTCCTGTACCAGATTTACGAGATCGAGGAGCTGGTCCCGGCGCAGGACACCGACTACGACCCAATCCGCCAGATGGTCGAGACGCTGGAGTACGACATAGAATCGGAATTGGATTGAGGATGAAAAAAGAACTGATATAAATAGGTATTAATTCATTTTGGATATTTCTCAATATTGTATATATCCCAGTGCACGTAACTGCTCTTTTTCCTCGGGAGTAAGCTCATAATCTATCTGCGTAACGGGCTGCGTCAGAACGTCCACTGTGCGCCGCCATTCGCCATCCCAGATGCTGATCTCGCGGATTTCTTCACCTGTGTCAGGATCAGTCCAGAATTGACCGACACTGACCAGTTGGGAGCGACCGGGAACTTCAGAGTCCTCCATCCGTGGCAACAGGCTCATACCGTCGATGCTGTCCGGGATGCGGATCTCCAACAGGTCCAGTATTGTCGGGACGATATCGGTCAGTTCCACGAGGCCCGATATCCGCTTTCCTGCCCCTGCATCGTCAGGGAAGTGAAGGATGAGTGGAATGTGGCAATCCCATTCTGTGTCATTGCCGTGTGCAAGGCGATGACATTCCCCCAAAGACTCTCCATGATCGGCAGTAACTATTATCAACGAATTTTCCCAATAACCGTTTTGCCGAAGCCACTCAAAGAATTGCTCCAGGTCCCGGTCCAGTCCCCGGATTTCTGCCTCGTACAGGGCGCGACATTTAATCAGGTCTTCGTTTGTAAAGTGACGTTCCGTTCTGGTACGATATTTCCTTACGCTGTCCCAATCGCTGGCCAGCGCGCCCTGGTAACTCGCAGGATACCCGAGAGCCTCCAGCATTTCTGTGTCCGGTGTAAAAATCAAATGTGTATCCCAGGTGTGGAGCATTACAAATGCTGGGTGCTCTCCCGCATTATGCAAGGCCCTTTTTGCAAGGTCTGTTATCCGGTTCGCATCGTCAATGGTGTCTTTCGTAGTCCAATAATCCGTGAAGCCCTGCTCAAATCCAAGCTCGCCCTTGATAACAATGTTCGCAGGGATACCGCCTGTGTAAAAGCCAGCCGCCTGAATATCACTGACAAGGGAGTGTGTACCCTCAGGCCATTGCTGACTGAGGGAAGTTACACCTGTCGTCAGCGGGTGGTTGCCGGTAAGTAACGCGG
This sequence comes from uncultured bacterium, assembly GCA_965370205.1. Taxonomy (GTDB): domain Bacteria; phylum JAJVIF01; class JAJVIF01; order JAPKYR01; family JAPKYR01; genus CBDUUJ01. Next base: position 852 of record CBDUUJ010000446.1, on the reverse strand, counting down.
TAAATGCGGACGTCGTTTGAGAACGAGGAGTGTATACCTCCTCGAAGACTATCGACCTTTCAGCCAGTCTGTCCAGATTGGGCGTAGTATCAAGCTTGCATCCCATGAACCCGAGCCTGTCCACCCGCAGCGTGTCGACCACAATGAGGATGACATTCTTGATATCGGCGCGCAGATCGAGGTCCTGTGCCTGCTGTTCACTACTGCAACCATTTCTCAGGAGTAGCAGTCCCAGGGCAATCAACAGGATCGCCAGGTAGCTATATTTGATGTATTTGTTCATTTTTTTACAAAATCCCCTGCTTGTATGCAGGGGATATCTTTCATTTCGGGTGGTGGCGGTGACTGGGATCGAACCAGTGACAACCCGGGTATGAGCCGAGTGCTCTAACCAGCTGAGCTACACCGCCACGTTGCGTAACGCGAGCTAAATCTACCACTAACACCTCATCCGGTCAAGATGCGAAATGCGGGAATTCCGAATGCCGGCAGGGATGCCGGCGGTACAGCCGGCTGGAAGCCAGCGCTACGGTTGGGGAATGAATCGGTCTTGACAGGATTTAATGCGAATTAATGCAAATATAATCATCTATAACTAAAGTAAGCTCGGACCCTGCCGATATATTCAGCATGGGTAGAATACCGAGTACAATTGAAAATAATGCCGATCCTGATCCGAATCCTAATGCCGATCGTGATCTTGACGCGAATTCCGATATGGAGCGGACGGCGGATTCGCTCGTGACTCTCAAATGGGAGTACGAGGAGTGCAATCACAGAATGGCGAGCGCGTTCGCGATGCTGTCGAGGCGGGTCGCGAAAATGTCCACCGACAGGATATTCCTTGACATG
>CBDUUJ010000445.1:0-2764 GCA_965370205.1 uncultured bacterium | reverse complement strand
AGCAATCCGCCATGCCTGTTACAAATGAGTCGTGGGGAATATCACCCGACGGCGCGAGGTAGACACCGGTACCCTGGATTCTTCCCGTCACGAAAAGGTGACCTGTATCATCGACCTCGACAGCCGTGGCCATTGTTGAGCCTGTGTTGTCAGTTGACGGAACGCCATAGACAAACGCCGTTCCTTCAGCGCCGGTGGATGTATCAAACGACCCAAGCCAGGCCCAGTCGCAGTACACGCCGCCGTTATCGTTATGACTGATATAACCAGCTACCCAGAGCGTTGAACCCGACGGGTCGAGTGCAAGTTTGTTTGAGTTGTCAGGCCGGATAATTACCGGTCGCGGCGTGCCGTTATCATCGTACATGGGATCGACAACTTCCCACAGCATAGTTGTGCCGTTTGGGTCGTACTTCCTGATTTTATATATGAAAGGATTATACAGATAGTATGACCAGTACACGCCTGTGGAGTCCGCAGCGATACCTGTATCAACAGCGGACCAGCCGCCCGGCCCATTGTCTTTCGGATTGCTCGTCCAGCCCCAGGGAGTGTTGCCGTCCGAGTCAAATTTCTGAATACCCGTAGTCTGACCATCATTGACATGGTAGGCGACATAGACGTAATCATCGGGATCGATTGCGATAGCGGTGATCTGATCGTTGGAACCGCCGCCGTCACCCCAGACCTCGGTCCACAGCCAGTTGCCGTTCAGATCCAGCTTGGTGATGAAGCAATCGTTGTCTCCATTGGAGTAACGAACACTCGCAGGATCGGGGGGATCGTTCGGATCAAAATAACACGTACTGTGAAACTGTCCGCCGACATAAACATTCCCGCTTGAGTCAACTGCGATCCCATCGTATGCGCAGTCATAATTGGAACTCCCCCAGGTCTTTGCCCAGCCGCCGTCGATTGAGAAATCACCATCCGAGATATCGAATACCGCTGGTTCAACAACGGAGCTGACTTTTATCCGTCCATGAGTTGTGTAATGTTCAACAAATGGAGTCCAGGATTCAATCCCGTCATTATCGGTATCAGCCGCAATTGTTACAGGCCATGTCGCGCCGGAATCCATCGAGAATTCGATTTTTACATTCCCTGTGACATATTCCGATTCCCATTCGATATCGTATTGTGTGCCCGCCATCCAGACTTCGCCGCCGTTTGGAATATTGACCGTAATCGATGGCTCCGTCGACGGTTCAGTGTCATCCACATGGACACTGATCATGTAATATGCGGCGAGATTTGCATCCTCCGGATAATCAAAAGCGGGAAAACCTGAGTAATAACTGTCAGGATCGGCATTTTCAATCACAACAAGGATCGGGAAATCCCCGTCGCTTGTGAGAACGACATCGTTCACTTCGAGCTCGTACGTAGCGCTGACATCATCCTCGTCGCAAAGCGCGGCTGCGAGCTGTATGCTGTCGAATGACGCGACATTTCCATTAATCAGGCCGTCCGGCGACTCAAGATGTATCGCGGATATCTCTGATGGAATATCTGAAAAAAGCGCTCCCTGATGATCGAATACACGAACCATCAATCCAAGTGAGCCGCCCACTGTGGTGTTATCCACATAGTAGAGGTCCGACTGATCGCTTGCCGAGAACGCGAACGCCTCGTGGCAGTTTGCGGAGATCGGAAAATCATCCGGTATGTTTGTCGGCGGGGACACATCCGGCACATCCCAGCTCGCGACAACCGCGTACTGGAAATTGTATTCAGGAGTTCCGCCTGGCATCGGAAACTGAAGCTCAAAACGTCTTGTCAGCGTGTTCCCTGCCGAGAAATAACCCCTTGGATTCAAACAGTCCGTATCACTGAAGAACTCAAAATAATCATCCTCTTTGCTCAGCCAGTCGCAGTAATATTTATATCCGTTTAATGTAGCGCTGAAATCGTAAGAGGGTATTCCGAGATTCCCTTTCGTAAATCCGAACATTTTTTCATATGTCGTGAATTCTGCGGGGTTGTACCATCGCGTCAGACCATCCGCATTGAGAAGCCGCAAATCATCCGGACCCGCGTACAGGATATCCGGATCGGCATAACCCGCGAGCGATCCGTTTCCGATACACACACCGCGCACATCGAATCCGGTGTACATATCCATCCCTGCAAACGGGTGTGTGAAGCTGATATCCACCACAACATATCCCGTGACGAAATCAGTCGATGAATCTATCTCGATACCCATCAGATTCTCAGATGCAAGCGGGGGTTGAAGAAACAGTGTCACATTGCATGTGAAATCCGCGTTCCTGAGGGGAATTATCTCAACCTCTCCTGAAATGGAATCAATCGCGATATCCCACATCCCCCAGAGATGATTTCCTCCGGCGGTAACCGATCTGACATTGCCGTCTGTCAAATCAGGAGATATCGGGTCAACTTCATCTCCTCCACCACCGGAGCATGAAATAATCAGCAGTGCAACAACCAATGCACTTAAAAGCATGATGAATCGACGCATTACGTTATACCTCCAAGTTTTAATCAGACAATATGATGATGCGAAGTGCGCAAGTTCCCGAGTCCTGATAATTAATCACATACTGGAACTTATCCCATTCATTCTATTAGATACGGAATAAATATGCAATGTTTTTTCCATTCATGCAGTAAGCAACATTTTAAAAACACAGGGCTACTGAAAAAAATAGGGGGCGGTACTATTTTCGGGGAGCAGACCAGTACCCCACCCTAAAGAGGGTGTCTCAGAATTATGAATCTACTGGTCTATTGATAAACT
>CBDUUJ010000444.1:0-2780 GCA_965370205.1 uncultured bacterium | reverse complement strand
GGGCAAAAAAAAGTGTCCCCTCAATCAAACGAGAGTTAATTACCAGGTTTGGTCTTACTTGTGTAATAAAGGAGCGATTGGGTGCCCATAGGAACTGCCAACCTTTCAATCGATGAACTGAAAGAAATGGCGCGGACGATTCGACGCGACATTGTCTGCCAGACATACGCCGCGAAATCAGGACATCCCGGCGGTCCGATGTCGGCTGCCGATTACCTTACCGCGCTCTATTTCAACTATGCGCGGGTCGATCCTGAAAATCCCAGCGATGAAACACGCGATTATTTCATCATCTCGAACGGTCACTGCTCAACAATAAACTATGCGCTACTTGCAAGGCGTGGATTTTTTCCGCCGGGATACCTCATGACTTTCCGTTCGACCGGATCGGGTCTGGAAGGTCATCCAAATCGTCTGAAAACCCCAGGCGTCGACATCAGCGCGGGAAGTCTCGGGCATGGTCTTCCAATTGCGAACGGTATCGCCCTCGGCGCGAAATTGAAAGGACTCGATCAGCGTATTTACGTGAACCTCGGTGACGGTGAGCTTCAGGAGGGAAGCTGCTGGGAGGCGATCATGGCCGCCGCTCACTACCGCAGCGATAATGTCCTCGCGCTTGTCGACTACAACGACGTGCAGATCGACGGCAGGACGCATGAAGTGATGAACTTAAGACCTCTGGACGGGAAGTTTTCATCGTTCGGCTGGAAAGTTTTCGAGGGCGACGGTCATAATATGAATGATGTTGTCAGAATTCTCGATAACGCGCATTCCGCGATGGGGCAGGGGCAGCCCGTGGTGGTTCTCTTCCATACAATCATGATGAAAGGCGTTCCGTCATTCGAGGACGATCACCTGTGGCATGGAAAACCTCTCGCCACCGATGAACTCCTCCGGACCGCATTGAATGAACTCGGTTACGATGAAACTCCTGAGCAGGCGATAGCATCCTACGGAGACATCGAAGCATCACGAACCGAATATCATAAATTAATGGGATGGTCTGCTCCTGTACTGTAACGCGGACGTCCCGGGATTGTTGAAAAAGGATATTTATTGCGGGATAACCCGTTTCCGGGTGGCACCCTCAAGCAGCATTCGAGGCGTCAGCCGAGAATGATGCTTGTGGGTGTAGCTGCTTCAAATCTCTGTATTGATGCCATATTCAGCATGATTCATCCCGCACCCACAAACATCAGGATGATGTTTGAAGGTGCCACCCATTTCTGCCTATTTTTTTACTTTTTTATTATTTCAAAAACTGGAAAAAATCATGGCTCAAACCTGGACTCAACGCTGGGACTTCGAACTGACACGTAAAGCATACGGCGAGACCCTCGTGCAACTCGGTCATGAAAATCCGAGGATTGTCGTCCTGGATGCCGACCTCGCCGAGAGCACACTCACGAAATATTTCCGCGATCAATTCCCGGATCGGTTTTTCGAGATGGGGATCGCCGAGCAGGACATGGTCGGAACCGCGGCGGGTCTGGCATTGCAGGGATTCATACCGTTCCTGTCGTCATACGCGATCTTCATCACCGGACGGGCGTTCGATCAGTGCCGCCAGGATGTCGACTACATGAACACGAACGTGAAACTCGCGGCGGCGCACGGCGGGATATCGGTCGGGAAGGACGGCCCAACGCATCAATCGATGGAGGACCTCGCGTGCATGTGCGCGTGTACCAACATGACCGTGCTCGTTCCCGCCGATTATCACGAGACAATAAAAGCGGTTCGATGGGCGGCTGAATATGATGGTCCGGTGTATTTCCGTCTCGGGCGCGAGAAAGTTCCGATGGTCACAGATGAAAACACGCCGTTCGAGATGGGAAAGGGACACATTTACATCGATGGAACGGACGGGACGATTTTCGCGTGCGGGCTGATGCTGTCGATGGCTGTCGGGGCGCGCGAAATTCTGGAGGATGAACACAACCTGAAACCGCGCGTGGTGAACATGCCGTTCCTGAAACCGATTGATGAAGATATGATCATCCGTTGCGCGAAAGAAAACGGTCCGATTGTCACCGCCGAGGAGCATCAGATTTACGGCGGATTCGGAAGCATCATCGCGAGGGTGGTCGTTGAGAATCATCCGGTCCCAATGCGGATCGTGGGGATTCCGAACATGTACCTCTGTTCAGGCGATCCGTATGACCTTCTTGAGATCGCCGGCCTGACAAGCCGCAATATCGCCAACAAAATGCTCGAGATAATTATCTGAGTCCAGAGAATCAAATTCTTAAAATTATTTAGTAACAAAAATCCATCTATGCCGCCCACAAACTTGATCCTGTTTCTGCCAATCATGGATAACCATCGGGTTTGTGGGTGTCTTTGTTAACGTCAATCATCCAGAAAAAGACACCCACAAACCCACAGATTAATAAAGAACTGGTCGAGACAGCATCAAGTTTGTGGGCGGCATAGATATGTTTTTAGTTACTAAATATATTAGTGCATATCCACTCAACCAAACAACCTTAGAATATGATGCCAAGCGCCTTGATAAGCGTTGTCGCGCCCAGAACAATCGTCAGAACTGCAATCGCTATCGTGATCCATGTCTGGGTAACCTGCCTGACCGTATACGCGCTGAACGGGATACTGCATATCGCTCCGATCGCGAGAGCCATCGCGAATGACAGGTCGGTGAATTTCCCTGCGATGATGAAAAGAATTACTCCCACCAGGCACGTGAGACCTTCCGCGAGTGATGTTATCCCGATCGCCGGTTTTCCCGGAACCCCGCTTACAAGCTGACCTCCCATTAC
>CBDUUJ010000443.1:0-2781 GCA_965370205.1 uncultured bacterium | reverse complement strand
ATATTGTCCGCATCGAGGGCTATACTCAACTACAATACCTGGCTCATTCATTCGAGTTATTCAGAGGCTATGCTAAATCTCCTGGATACCGCACCTTCGGTTTTTGTACCGCGGAGACTGGAGGGGGAGCCAAGGATTATCAATCAGGTTGTGAAACATCCCAGATTCAAATCCCTGACTTTGGGAACGATCAGGGAATGTATCCATCTGGAAATGGAGCCACGGGTAATTCCGCATGGTCCGGGAGGACATCACCGCCTTGCGCGGGAAAACGATATCCCCCGCCTGGAAGAATATGCGGTTGAATTTGAAAAAGAGGCTGACATGCCTCCGCCTGCCGAGTGGGAGAAACAGATCGCGGACAATCGCATTCTGCTTGGAGTTGTTGAGGGAACTATCGCATCGGTTGCGATCCGCGGTCCGGGAACAATCGATCGTGTTCTTATCGAAGGTGTCTTCACGTTCAAAGCTTTCAGGAGACGCGGTCTCGCAAGAAAGCTGGTCGCGGCGATCGCCCGTCAGGCAGCCGGAAGAGGCCAGTCATCCGCTGCGATTGTCAGAGTAAATAACAGGCCGATGCTGGAACTCCTGGAAATGCTGAAATTCCAGAAGACCGCCGATTACCTCATTGTGCTTTTCCCCAAATAATTATTCGGGTTGGAATTATTACGGAAACAGCATTTCAGATGTGAGGGAATACCTGTATATCGCCGGAAGAAGCGAGGTTAGTCGTTTCTCATACGATGGACAATCCCAGTCCTGCTCCACAAGAGTCCAGCCGGGACCCCATGGATCGACCACCAGGTAAATGTAATATGTCGTCAATTCATTCACAAACTCCGGCCTGACCGACGGAACGACAGCCACACTCTCAAGCGACGGTTTGAACAGACGGGGAAGACCTTCAAGCTCCGGGCATTCATCATCGGCAAGCGGCGCCGGACCGGGGGTGTCCAGATAGAAATATTTTCCATCCGCAAATTCACCGGATTCTGTAAACTCAATTGAAAACAGTCGTTGATTGTCCCGATCCACTCCCACAAGATGTGTATTGTCGACAGCGTCAAGCCCGCAGATTGTCTCGATGGTGTATCCCATAACCGGTGCCCAGTCGGAGGTATCGTGAACAGCGAGAAGCTCGCAATTTCCCATATCGGCGGGATTTTCCGGATCGATCCTCCATATCGCGAGAATTGTCGATCTCTCCGAAACCAGACGTTCCGGGAAACTGTACGGCGACTCAAGACCCAGAAACAGCCGGTCCTCCGTGCACGCGATACCTTCGATGCCGATATTGTCGCTGAATAAATCCATGAATATTTCATTCCATCCGGGAAGATCGAGACGCACGGGTCCCGGCAGATATCCCGGAAGGCTTTCAATATCGCCTCCCCTGCCGTATGCGTCATCCCCCGAATTGATATCACCGACCGATATTTTTCCGTTATAGATGCCTGTCTCATCCATGTAACCTTCCTGAGCGATAAAAACGGTCCCGCTCCACGGATGAATGCTTATGCCTTCCAGATCGTAGCCGTGCGCGGGATCGACGGGGAACATCGATAAATACGGAGGCGGCAATGATAAATTCGCGCCATGAAAATGCACTTCCGGATTGTCATCGGAAACATTCAGGCTTATAAGATGGAGTCCGCCATCGCGAGCGTCATCGACCATTACAAACCAGTGACGAGGGTTCCCATAATCATCGAGATCCGTCGCCACCCAGTCGAGTCCGCTTGTCTGATCGGCTGCGAGCGGGAGATAATCTGATGTGTCCGGTGTGAGCCAGATCGGGAAACCCGGATCGGGAGCGATGCCGATAGCCGGATTTATCTCAACCTGTCCCGAACCGGTGAGGGGGATCAAAAGGATAATCAGAATAATTCCGGGATATTGAGCATATCTCTTTTTCATTACAGTTAAAATTCTACCAGAAATCTGCTGTCGAAGGATAATTTCTTCTTTGGTTCTGAATTAACACCCGATAAAATTTTGACTGTACTTCACCGGCAATGTAGACTCTGAATAATTATTAAATGCGAGGTTATGCAATGAATAAGACATTGATTCCGAATACGATACTGATCCTTCTCATGGCTTTATTATCATGCTTCGGGACATCCTGCAGTAATGATTCCATGCTCGGTGAAGAAAAGGAACCCGTTATCAATGTGAACCCGCCGCCTGTTGATGAGAATCAGCCGGCTCAGGTTGAGGAGCAGGCGCCACTGGAAATAAAAGTGGACAGGGATATTTTCGGAAGTTCCAATGGTGCCGATCTCCTGATTTATACGGTGGAACTCGAAAATTTAAGTGCCTATGAAGGAAAGACAGTCGGTGTGCATTTTGTGTATGAAATAGTTATCCCAACCGATGAATTCACCCTCCTCTACAATGACCCATCAGATCCGGACTCAGGTTACAGGAGTGACTCGGACGTTCCGATTCTCTACCGTATTGTCGAGACAGAGCAGAACAAAGTCGAATCCTGGGGCGGGCCGGATGAAAAAATCAGGCAGTTCTCCATTCAGCAACCGGAGAACGCTCTCAGTATTCGTTACTGGGTGGAAGTGGTCACCATGGAATCGAGTGATTATAGTGAAGAAGTGTTCATAGATATACCTTACGCAACGATGGGCGATGTCATTCTCCAGGGGGGACCGATCACATAGGGTCGCTGGAAGATACGGGGACAGGCACTCGTTTTTGGCTTGCAGGAATTGACGGGATTGGAACAGCAGCAGAAGCCAAAAACGTGTGCCAGTCCCCTTCCCTGAA
>CBDUUJ010000442.1:0-2820 GCA_965370205.1 uncultured bacterium | reverse complement strand
ATTCTTTTTCAAAAGCACAACGCTGTTCCATAGGTTAAAATTGTTATCATCAAAATCCTTTTCAATGCCTTCTTTTTCAAAATCCTTTTCGATGATAGAAGTACCATTCAGCCGACAGAATCAACAACGCAATGACACTTAGCCATTTCCAGACCCGTTTCTCTCCCTCGACCTCAAAGCGAAGCACCCTGTCCTCGCCCATGACTTCATCCATGTTTTGAACCGATGCGATATCGCTTTCAGCCTCGTCAAAGAAATTCGCGACCAGTGTAGTCTTTGAGTCATCCGTGCCGCCTTCGATTTCCATCGTGTAAACCCCTGCCCTGCTCACATCTATATAGGCGTGACCGGCGTCAATCGGGAATTTAAGCTCGATACCGTCCGGTCCGCGAAGTTTCACTTTCTCGCCGAGCGAATCGACCCTGACCGCTTCAATTCCCTGCGTTCTCAGACCCGATGATCCGCTTTCGAGGTATGTTCTGTAGAAGCTGACGACGTTGAATATCAGGATAGGGAAAGTCGGACGGGTAATCAGGTCGGTGTTTGTGAGGTCGAACGGGAACACGACAGCCCGGAGGTAGTTCCGTTCGCCATAGACCATGAGAGGTGTGCTGTCGGCATCTACCAGGACCATAGAACCCTGATCCGGTTCAACAGCGCTTGCCGCGAAAACATTGAAACTGCCCGGATTAATAAATCTGAGCATCGGATGGCCGTCATCCCAGTCGGTAACGGAAGGATATTCAACCTGACCGGTTACCGTAACCGGAAGGTATTCCCTGTCGGGCGGATTGAAAAATACATAATTACCCGTCGGAAGGACCTCCGGCGCCCATCCGGGGAAGAAGGTCAGGTCGTATCCGGCTCCGGGGACATACTCGCTTCGGTCAATTTTATACAGTCGAATACCGGGAATTCCCGCAAGCGCTAAAAGAAGGAAGGGATCGTCCCCCGCAACAAGGACCTCCATCGAATCGGATGCCGGCAGGATTGCATAGGCGACATTGTCGGTCTCCAGATCGTCTTCCATGTCGAGGCGAACCTCGATAACTCCATCCGTGTACGGAATATCGCTGTAAACTTTCCCGCATCTGGACCCGGACTCGATAGTCATTGAGCGGACATCAACCAGCTCGCCCGCGACATGGAACTCAACGTTAAATTCAACCGGTCGGTCGATGTAATTCCTCACGGAGAGGAAAGCGTTGAAGGATACCATGTTGCCCGATTCGGATAATCCGGTGATCATGAAATCGGTAATGCCGACGTTCCGTGCTGAACCTCCGGAATCGAGGAAACTGACCGGATACGGCGGATCGCGGAAGAGATCGACATCGACACCGGAGAAATCGCTGACAATGATGATCTTCGGCTTATCGATCTCTGACGCCCTGCTCATCGCGAGCGCGTAGGCGGTCGCGAGATCGCTTCTCGTGTCCTGCGTTTTAATTGATCCCAGCGCTCTCTCGATTGCCTGTGTCCTGTCGGTGAAATCGAGAGCGGTTTGGGCATACTCCCCCGCCTCGATAATCATTACTTCCTCTCTGGCTGAGAGATTCCGGCAGTACAGCATGATATCGTCGACAGCGTTCTCGAAGCGTGTCGATCCTTCATCCTTTGCATTCATACTGGCGGATGTATCCACGACGAAGATCGTCCTCTGCCCCTCGTTCAGTGCCGCCCTGACCGATAAATCTATCATCGCGGTTATAATCGCGGCGGCTATCAAAATCTGCAGAAGCAGAAGGATGTTCCATCTGAGTTTCTGGAACGGCACATTTGCCTGGAGGTCCTGGACCATTTCAGTCCAGAAAAAAGTAGAGGCGACCACCTTCTTCTTACGTTTGAGCCTGAGAAGGTAGAGGGCGATAATGACCGGGATTGTCGCCGCGAATAAAAGTGCTATGGGATTATTGATGGCCATATAAATAATTCATTTCATTGCATGTTGACGAACTATGAGTAAATTGTGTAGAATGTTTTCCGGGTAGCTGCACTCATTACTTTTTATCCTGTTTTTAAGGACGCAAATGACTTCATGGAATATGCTGGAACTGGTACGGTCTGCGGCTGATCTGGCTAATACTATTTTCCGACTGACCGACAAGTTCCCGAAAGAAGAAAAGTACATCCTCGTGCCGGTTCTCCGCGATAAATCGCTGGCAATTATCGAGAACGTCGCACTTGGCATGGCTCGTTTCAATCCGTCGTACAGGCTGATCTTCCTTACGCGTGCGCTCAAAGTGCTCAATGAGCTGGAATCACAATTTGTAATATGCAAAACCCTGTCGGTCGTTACTCCTGCCGATTACAATGAGCTGAAGGAATCGGCTGAGTCGCTCAGAAATATGCTGCATCATGCGGTTAAACTGGTTGATGTAATGAAACCGTATGATGATAAGTCTATCTCCTGATATTTCCCGTAACAATCAACTCCTTCAGTATAAAATCCTCCACGGCCAGATCGGTGGTCGTGAGCACATATCCGACTCCCAGCCTGCGAGCGAATTTCCTGAGATCGTCGAGGTATGCGACCATTCTCCGCTTGTAGTCGGTCAGAAGTCTCGGGCTGATGGAGACCTCCACGACCTCGCCTGTTTCGCAGTCGGAAAGCGCCCAGTCGCCCCTCATGTCCGGATCGATTTCGGTGCGGTCCAGAACGTGAAGCAGAAGAACATCGTGCTTGAGATGCATAAGCCTTTTTATGCCGTCCTTCGCATGGAGGGGGTCGAGGAAATCGCTTATCACGAATACAAGACCTCTCGAGTGGTGCCGGAGTATGAACGATCTCATCACCTCGTCCAAATTGGTCTTCTCACC
>CBDUUJ010000441.1:0-2823 GCA_965370205.1 uncultured bacterium | reverse complement strand
TAAAGAATTGGCTTCGCAGGCAGTTCTCCGAAGATGATCATGTGCTTGAACTGGGCTGCGGGACCGGATTCTGCACGCGCATGATCGCCGATCTGGTCGGGCGAATCACGGCGACCGATATGTCGGGGGATATGCTCGAAATTGCCAGGGCGGAGCTTGCTCGATACGATAATATCCGGGTTCAGGCTGAGGACTGCTGTAGCACCTCGTTTGACGATGAAACATTCGATGTGGTCCTGCTCGCGAATGTCATCCATGTGGTCCGCGATCCGTCCGCCGTTCTGAAGGAGAGCATGCGGATTCTGAAAAAGTCCGGACGAATTGTTGTTGTTGACTACACGTCGCATGGACTGTCGCCGGATGAGAAGAAGTCCATGATGCAGCGCTATTTTTCGAGATGGGGAAAAATCCCGGAGCATAGCTTTGCAGCAACACCGGAAAGACTTACAAAACTTGCGGAAGATGCGGGATTTCAGGTAGGGGAATCAATTCTTGTTGGTGAAGGCTCCAGAGCGGCGTGCATGAAAGCGGTAAAGGTTTAATAATTCAGACCAATCCTGTTAAATAACTTTCGATTGATTGTGGGGGACACTTTTTTTTGCCCCGCAGAATCCTGATTAATTCAAGGTAATAGAAAGCAAAAACAAAATGTCCCCGGAAATGAATCAGGTTTTTATTATCCAGGATTGGTTTCAGTTTTCACAAAGCAAATTCGGGTTCAGGCCATTCCGGTTGAGGTGCGGTTGAGGTTTCGATCAGATTATTTTTGCGCAGAGCGGCATCGCACAAAGCATATCCCCAGTTGATAAGCCTGCACTGCTCGACAGGACTGAAACGTCCCAGCCGTGTTCTGATCGCTCCCAGAGCTTTCGTTTTTTCATTGTCAAGAGTTAGTGGATCATCAATTCCGTACTCATCTATTCTGTCTGTACTTGCCCACCAGATGACAGTTTTCTCAACGCCTGATTTATCCGCGCATGAGCATCTTTCAAGAAGTCTCCTTCGTATCTCCCGGTTCGAGACGGTCTGGAGAATTGTCGAGCGTCCGGTCTGCCGAATCCAGAAACTCGACGGGGTCCGCCAGACCTCGTTTGTCACGTTCGCATCGGAGACCAGGATTGTGTCGTGATTTTCGAAAATCGGATCGACCCCGCTCGGATCGTGGATGCCGCCGTCCGCAAGGATCATTCTCCCTCTGAGATCGGGGTCATCAAATAAATCCGAATTATCTTCTCTTTTCCATTCGGCAGGATTTGTGATCAGTATCACTGGTGAGAGGAAAGGGGGAAGTCCCGATGATGCCGCGATAACTGTGGCAAGCGGAATTTCGGGTGACTCAAGAACCCCAAGTCGCTCCGCCCATAGTCGTTCGCGCGAGAACCAGACCCGTCCGTTTGTCTGGATGTTACTCGACAGAAAAATAAAGTCCGGTCCCGAATCCGGAGTGGGGAGATCGGCGAGTGTGTTCGATCCGTAAAGATGCTTTTTATACTGTCCCGCCAGCGCTGACGACACTCCTCCAAACAGCATGAGAAACATGTTTATCAATGTGGGATATGTGTCGATATCTTTCGAGCAGAATTTCCGGAGCGGATCCACGATCACATCCCTGAAATTTTCAGCGGTGCCGTTCCCGTTGAATCTCAGGTCTTTCCAATTAAGGCCAAGGTAACAGCCTGTAATTGATCCGCCTGAGATACTCGATATGGATTTTATTTCAGGGAGCAATCCGATTTCATTAAGGCGGTACAGGCTTCCGAGATGGAAAAGGGTCGCGCGGAATCCGCCACCGGAAAGTGCGAGCGCGATATTATTGGCTGCGTATTTTTTTTCTGTCACGATGTCAGGTATTATATCGTATTGGTGAGGACGAGGACGTCCTCACGCCGGGTGACGGGACGTCACCCCTCCGGTTTTATTTCAGGTTGGTATCGAGAATTTTTCTAAAAATTGGTATCCTACAAACTGGTCCCAAGGTGATATAATCATGGTGAAAAATATCCGGAGATTTTATTCAATGAGATTCTCACGCTTTTTTATCCTCACGTTTTTATCTTTCCTGTTCTGTGCATGGCTGGGTCTTGTCGCAGCATACGGGCAGGAGACCGACGACGAAATCGAGCTGAGGTCGGTCGACTATATCAGCCCGGTATACAAATTCGGTATTGCGTTACCGGAAGGCTACATGGCATTTGATTTCACGGACGAGGAGTCGGGCGCCTGGGTTCTTAACATCGCCGGCGAATTCGACCAGGCCACCGCATTGATCTCCGCCGAGGAACTTCCCGACGATGTAATTGATGTCGCCGGGTTCTGGCAGCTTCTGAAAGATCGCGACCCTCTCATGGAAAGGAATATCACTTATGAGAAAGTGGATTCTGTCGCAGGATGCGGAGCCGTGCAGGCGAGAATTGAAGGCATGGAGAGCGGCGAATACATTCTGGCGATCACATGGGCTTTTGTGCGTGACGGCTATGGATTCACGCTGTCCGGCTATCCTTCTGCCGGCGGCGACAATAACAGCGCACGGGATCTCGCACTGGATCTTTCCGGGCAGTTCAGATGGATGACGGATGAGGAGATCGAGGAATGGGAATCGGTCGAGCACGAGATCGAAATTCCCGAGGGCGAGGAGTTCTGAAGAAACGAAATTTTGAATGACTGTTTAATGACAGACTTCCGGGTCTGTTTTTTTTAATGCCGGCAGGATGCCAGCGATACAGCCGGCAGGATGCCAGCGATACAGCCGGCAGGGATGCCAGCGTTACAGCCGGCAGGATGCCAGCGTTACAGCCGGCAGGGATGCCAGCGTTACAGCCGGCA
>CBDUUJ010000440.1:0-2823 GCA_965370205.1 uncultured bacterium | reverse complement strand
AGCCGACCATATTACTTCGCCGCTTAAATCGATGCAGTAGAGATTGTTTGAATGGCAGATGGCTCTTCCCTTGCTGTCCAGAGCGATACCACCGAAAAATAACTGGCCGTTCGGTTCCGTCCATTCCAGAAGGACGTTATCAGTCGACGGCCCGATGGCGTCCGTGCGCCCCTGCCGGTCATAGAATCTCCGGAACGTCGGCCATGTCGATTCGGTCACACCGTCGAGAATGGGAACCTCAATCATTGCATATGCGGCAAGAGGTCCCGATGGATATTCATACCCGCTGACACCCGGTATTTGGGGTTCATATGTTGTCGGATGCTTGGATGTCACGCACACCAGGACATGCTGATTTTCAATCCCGGCGGGTGTTACGTCCTCGATGTAAACCGGCACTCTGAATGCTGTTGTGTTATCGGGAATTCCAAATGCTTCGGAAAGGCTGACAATAACCGGTGTCGGGAAAAGCGTCGGCGACGCTATTGTGATTGTCTGTACTTCATCGTCGGCATGATCCGGATTTCCGTCGTACTGCCAGTCGCGCACTTCGATCACAAGGCTGAGATTGCCTCCAAACGACGATGCATTTTCGTAGTATGCGGTCGAGCTGTTGTTGACGATTTTTATTTTATACGCTTCCGCCATATTCGCTTCCGGCGGGAAATCATCGGCGGTGTACGGTGCGGATGCGCCTGTATTCGGAGTCGCCCAGCTTGCGTTGATCGCGTATTTAAAATGAAAAACCGTGCCGGGGAACTGAAGCACATAACGCCGTGAATTAATTCCCGGACTCTCCGATGAGAAAAATCCCCTTGCGGCGGGATCGGGATCGAACGGGTCTTCCGCTTCGAGATCGTCGCAGTAATATTTAAATGCGTTCAGCGTGTGATAGCATGTCCAGTTGTGATTCGCGATCGCACCCTCGGAATATCCAAGCAGTGTGCCGTAGGTTGTGAATTCGACCTGATTCCACCAGCGAGTCCAGCCGTCGGGATTCTGGAGAAGTGTGCATGGCGGCATGCTGGCGATGATCGACGAATCGATAGGCGACGGATGCCCCGGCCAGTCATCCAGAACTATTCCCATGACATCGAAACCGCCGAACTTGGTTCCGGGCAGCGGATGCTGGATGGTCACGTCGCAGGTCACAAGACCGCTTGAAAAATCCGTCCCGCCGGGATCGATCTGTATCGCGATAAGTTGTGTCGGAGCGGTCGGCGGCTGTAGAAAATTCACGATATTGACCATGAAATCCGCTCCGCGTATCGGCACAGTCTCAACAAACGCGGTTTCGGGATCAATGAATACATCCCAGAGTCCCCAGCAGACCTGTCCAAAACAATCCTGTCCGGCAGTGGATGGTATGTATTGAGTTGATAAATCCGGTTGAGTTGCCGGGGATGTGGTGGTCCGGCTTCCGGTGCATGAAAGCAGAACTACCAGCAACATAATTGCAACAAAGGAAAACCAAAAAAATCGCATATCGATCACCTCGTAACGCTGGCTTCCAGCCGGCTGTACCGCCGGCATCCCTGCCGGCTTCTATTCATCTTTGAAGGCATAAAAAGAGCCGCCCTTAGTGCTAACGTATAATGTGCCGTCATCCGCGATCGCAGGCGATCTGCAGTTTATCTCTCCCCCGATATCCATCACCCAGACAAGATCGCCGTCGGTGGTCAGGCAGTAGAAATCACCCTCTGTATTCCCCTGATAAACATGGCCGGCTCCATCAAGGACCGGACTGATTGAAAAAATTTGATGTGATGTTTGATAACTCCATTCAATTGCACCGTTCTCCTGATCAATGCAATACAACTTTTTGTCCATTGCCCCGACATATATATTTCCATCGTTGCCGACCGCCGCGCTGGCATGTATTCCTCCGCCAAGTTCAGTTTTCCATTCGATCTTCCCATTGTAATCAAGGCAGCACATAATGTCGCTTTTACTGCCGAGAAAAATGCCCCCCGGACCCAGCACGGGACAGGTGCAGAATTCGCCTGCCATGCAATAGGTCTTCCAAACCTCGTCTCCCTGCTGGTTCAGCGCATAAACACGCGAACTGAGATCGGCGAAATAAATGGTTCCATCGTTACCAACCGATGGTCCGCCGCAGACCGCGGATTCATTTGTGTCATATGTCCACATTTCCTTGCCCATCGGATCGGCCTTGAGCAGGAATCCTCCCCATCCTCCGAACACAATGCAGCCGCCCGGCAATACAGCGATACCGCCGTCTATGCGATCACTTGGATAGTGCTCACACCAGAGAAGCTCTCCATTTTTATCGATATGGTAAATTGCGCCGGTTGTATCGTTGACGTGATGGCCGAAATAAATACTGTCATCCGGTCCTACCGACGGTGTGTTGTAGGTGGATACCGCTGCCGGATACGACCAAACTTCTTCGCCTTCCGGGCTGATGCAGTAGAGATGTTGCGAGGGCACAAAAGCCCTTCCCATGCTGTCGAGCACGATTCCACCGAAAACCCCTCCATAACTGATCGGCACCTCCCACGTGAACTTGACATTACTCGTCGACGGACCGGCAACACTGGTTCGTCCGGTGCGCGAATGATCCCTGTGAAACATCGGCCAGACTTCCTCGACTCCCTGCGCGATTATCGGCGCCTCGAAAATCCCATACGCGGCAAGGGGTCCGTCGGGATATTCATAGCCGGATATTCCGGGAATCTGCGGCTCGTAGGTCGTCACATTCGCGGATGCAACCCTTACAATCAGCAATTGGTCATCCGCTCCGTCTGGCGTTACATTCTCTATCGTAACCGGGATTCTCACAGCGGTTATATTGCCGGGAAC
>CBDUUJ010000439.1:0-2836 GCA_965370205.1 uncultured bacterium | reverse complement strand
GCCATCGATGTGTCCCCGTTCGGGATGCCGAAATCGACGAGTGTCGATGTGATATTTTCCTTCTTATCCGGATACTCGGTGATGAACTGGTGATGCAGCGCGACCATGTCACGTTCGCCGGGCGCGTACTGGAGCTTTTCGAGAAACGCCGCGACAAGAATATCCAGAGGACTGCTCTCATCCGCGGGCAGGGGAGTCTCATCGAACAGCCCGAGCCATTTCCATTTTTCGAGCACGGGGACATCATCCGGGAAATTCATTTTTTCACTGACAGCACCCTCGAGATTTTCATCGTTCGGGAGTCCCGCGAGTTTCGCGATAAACCCCCGATATGTCATCCCGCCGAGTCCCTGCATGACCTCCACATCAAAAAGCCCGATATCGGCGAGTTTTTTCCATGTGACACAGTGTCCGATATTGCGGAACGTTCCGCGATACATTGTCTCCGCGTCGTGAAGACCGTAAATTTCGATATACGGAATGCTGTCGCGATTTGCGTACGCCTCGAACCCATCCTCAAGCTCATCCAGTTTTACCGGATGATGATAATCGAACAGGTCATCGCTTGCGATCTCGATAATGCTGCCATCCTCAAGATATCTCGCGGCGTTTCTTGCTGCCAGCACCACGCCTCGCGGACTCCATGAAAACTTGTAGCCCCAGAAATTTGTATTTGCCTCAGGTGCGGGAAGTCCGCCGCAGTATGAACGGAAACTTGTCACCTTTCCGCCCGCGTCCTGGACCGCATGGATGATTTTCATCGCCGACATGTGATCGATTCCGGGATCGAGACCGATCTCGTTCATGATCAGGATACCTGCGTCCTTCGCGGCGCTGTCCAGTTCCTTCATCTCAGGGCTGACATAGCTGGTCGTCACCATCAGCTTTTTATGCTCGATACACGCCTTCGCCACTTTCACATGATGCATGGCGGGAAGGAGGCTGATCGTGAGATCGTGATCTTTGACCAGTGCTCCGATCGCCTCAGGATTTTTCTCTATGTCGAAATGTTCCGCGTGACCGCGCGGGTGATCGCCCAGAAGCGCGAACGCTTTTTCGGCGGTCCGGGTCGCGATCGTGAGCGAGAACTCCGGAATGTCGAGAAGGTAATTAACCAGCGGACGGGTTACCAGTCCCGCTCCGAGTAAAAGAATCTTCTTGGTGTCTCCGTTGGGTGTCATAAATTTCTCCTTGAGGATGTTTTCGTTACTACTGGTTTACAAATTCCGAAATATATTCAAAGTCGGGTGTGAGTTTTCCATGATAAACGATCATCGCGCGCTTGAGCGGCATCGGAAGATCGAGCGACTCGAAATCCACGCTGAAATCGGCATTGGCGAGATCGGGAATGAACGGTTTAAGAGTGCCTGAAAATCTGGTGCTGGACTCCCTAGGAAGCTCGCAGGGAAGGTTGTTGACCGCGAGAATCACCGGACCGTTCCCGGCAGCGCCGTCGATTGCCTTACCTGAATCGATATCGTAGACGTAAATCGGATTACCTGAGTCGGTAGCTTTCAATGATACTTCCATTGCCCCTTCCACGTCGATTGAGATATCCCCGATCGCCGCCAGTTTCGGATTTCCATCTGTGTAGAGTTTCTTTACGAGTTCCTTCGTCACAAGACGAGGGTACCGCTCGTCCCAGTATATGCAGTTCATAAGTACCGTGAGATGCGGGATATACTGCGCGAAAACGCCATCATATTTTTCCGGGTGGTCGTAATAATCCTGAAGCTCGAATGGTTGCTCCGGATTTTTCGGAACGACCATGTGCTCCTCCTTGAAAACCACCTTATAGACATGTTTTCGTGATTCGAACAGTCCGGGATTTGGATTCGTAAGCTCATCGGGGGAAATTTCCATCACCGGAAGGTTGTTAAGAATTCCCTGCGCGCCGACAGATACATGTCCGTAACCCGCGAATCCGAACACGACCGGATGGATTTCCTCGGGAACGCCATGCTCGATGATTTCCTTTCCGACAACCTCAATGGCGGTTTCCGCCGCGACAAGACCCCGGTAATTAATGGCCTGCCGTACTCCGGAAAATGGGTTTTTAATTCCCGTTTCTTTCAGGCGAAGCCCAAGCGCCCACAGAGTATCGATCATTCCCGCCTGCCCCGCTTCGCTCCCGAAAAAGACCAGCCGAAAGCCGTCGTCATCCATGATTTTTTCGTAATCGAGGAGATTGCAGCCGATTTCCATCAACCTTTGCAACATCGGCATGTTGTACGACTGGCCTTTGATAACGTGGGAGAAGAAAACATATGTCCGGCCCTTCATGAATAAATCGACAGGAATTTCCTTGATGCCGAGTACAATCGGACAGTTGGCAAGGTTATCGTCGATTTTCGCTCCGACAGCCATATACTCCGCATTGCTGAAAGCTCGTCCGGGAAAGGGCTGGATGGTAAACTCGATTCCATCCTCGCGCATCAGCGGACCCACGTCGCCGGGTACAAGCGGGACGCGGCGTTCCCATTCGTTTTTGTCTTCTCTTCGAATTCCGATACGGCTGGCCATGATCAGGTCCTCCCCTAATCCCAAAATAAAATATTACAGAAATTCCTGGGGGAAGGAATTGTAGCATTGAGAGGTAGCTTGGGCAAATACGTAACGCTGGCAGGGATGGGACTGTTGAAGAAAGCACAATATTTCTCGATTTATAGTCATATAATAATATGCCGCCCACAAACTTGATCCTGTCTCGACCAGTCTTTTAATTATGTTCGGGTTTGTGGGTGTCTTTTTCTAGATGATTGACGATAAAAAGGACACCCACAAACCCGGTGGTTATCCAGGATTGGCAGAAACAGGATCAAGTTTGTGGGCGGCA
>CBDUUJ010000438.1:0-2851 GCA_965370205.1 uncultured bacterium | reverse complement strand
CATATCCTGGCAGTCGTAGTAATAATCTACATCATAGGTATAAGTCTCACCTGCTGTTACCTCGGTCTGACCCGTAATTGGACCGACAACAGGTGGAGAATTTGTATCGATTTCAGGATAGTAGACATGATAGAGGGCCACCGGGACGTCATTCGAACCTGTGAACTGGATGGGTATATTACATGGTCCCGAGGTGTAGCTTCCCAACTGGCTGGTAGCGACTGCAATTATCTGTGGATGAGATGTTTCGAAATTATCGGGAATTATTTCAGCCTGATAGGTTTTGATATGGGCTGCGTAAATATCGGTGCTGTCGATTTCCGTGGCCTGGAAGAAATCCACCCCAAGGTCCGGCGATCCGACCAGCACCTCGTCAATACCCTCTTCGCCCTGCCATGTCGCGACTTCTATATTCAATCGCAGTACGCCTCCGGAAATCGGGCAGTCCTCAAGGTCGGGATCGAAATAAAGCGAATTTGCATCTTCAAGTATGTTGATGTTAAAGGGCTCGAGGGAATTGGCCGAGAGCGTGAAATCATCGAAAGACTGCGGTGGAATATTTATCGGCTCTTCCCAGCTTGCGTCCACGGCATAGTTGAATATCATGAAATCGGAAGCGTCAGGTCCGAATTTCAGTGAATAATGACGTCGGTTTTCCGACGAACTTGAGAACCGCCCCCGTCCCGCCAGAACCAGAGGCTGCATTACATCATCGTTCAGCCCGAGACCGTCCGCAAAATATTTATAACCGTTAACAGTGCCGGAAAAATTCTGCTCGGAATGAGGTCTGCCAAGTTTTCCGTCTTTATATCCCAATATTCCACTACCGGTGAACTCTGTAGGGTTCCACCATCGCGTGTATCCGTCCGCATTTATAATTCTGGTTTCATCCATCTCTGCAAATACAAGGTCTTCATCGATTGAAAGACCGTCCAGCGATCCGTCTGAAATGAGAATGCCGCGTACATCGAATCCGGTATACTCGGGATATCCGGGGAGAGGGTGTGTCAGAATGATATCAACTTCGATCTCCCCCTCAGGGACATCGACCTCTAGAGTTGAATCATCGATTCTCAGGAATTTAAGGGGAACCGGTTCCAGGAGAGTAACGACATTTACATGGAACATGCTTTCACGCATGGGGATAATTTCGATGCTCTCTTTCTCCAGGTCCACCTGGAACTGCCATAGTCCAAAGAGCCGGCGGTTACCGGCTTTGATCTCTGAATCGGCAGTATAAGAACCCGAGCCTGTCCCGATATCCATACATGGCGATATTGGGCTGTCGTTTCCGCAACCGAGGATTAGAAGGGCAATGAATACCGACAGAAGAATCGAAATTTGGGGGATTTTCATTGTATGCATGGTAGTTTCTCTCCTGGTTCACGTCAGGAGGCTTATTCGGTCATACGGACATGACCATGACTCTCTTCATGATTTACCATGTTCAATATGAAAGATGCCTTTTTATCCGGTTTCAATAATCGGCTGAGGGACTTCCCGGGTAACTTGAGCCGTTCTCTCTTAATACCCCCCGGATATCCGGTAATCCCTGCATTTTGTTATATTATATCAACTTTTATAATAGCTTTTCAAGAATACACGATTTCATAGGGAACCGCAGCTTTGATCTTTAGCTGCGGTATTTAATGTGATAACATTCTCCTGCTGTTATAGATGTAAGCCATACCG
The DNA here is from genome assembly GCA_965370205.1 of uncultured bacterium. GTDB lineage: Bacteria > JAJVIF01 > JAJVIF01 > JAPKYR01 > JAPKYR01 > CBDUUJ01. Next base: position 1,159 of record CBDUUJ010000438.1, on the reverse strand, counting down.
GGTTGAAGGTAATCAAAAACAAATGATTAAAGTACACCAGGGATCCACCAGCGATCTGCTGGCTCAACTTGTGGGTTCCGGAGTTGATCCGGTCACTCTCATCTTTCCACAGCTTCCGTCTCCTCCCGTTCTCGACCAGGCGGTGATTGTGGCTAACCAGCACACAAGGAAATTAAGAATCGCCACATCGTTGCACGGTCAGGGACCGCTCTCAACCCGCAGGCAGATAGACGGACTTATCCGGCTGGTGAAAATCGGCGTCAAGGTGAAAGCCACAGAGCGGGGTGTGCTTCCGTCGCTGCTGCTCGCGCCGCCGGACGGTTGCTGCATACTTCCGAACGACTGGGGATGGGGCAGGGGAAGATGGCAATTTCCCATTATCGTCGATAAGGAATCCTCCCTCGAAATTTTCGAGCTTGGCGACAGGATATGGCGTCAGGCGGGATCGTACTACAGCGTCAGGATGCTCGGTTTAATCAGGCGATGGCTGGAGGAGATCGCGGGGGAGGCATATGACGAGGAGGATGCGCAGTCTGCCGAGCAGAACGGAGTCAAGCTGGCCGAGCTGACCCTTTTCGATAAGCGACGGGGCGGAGGACGCAGAAAGAAACGACGTGACCAGAACGCATGGTGGACATTCCACGGGACATCTGACGATCGCGTCAATCCGTTTCTTCCCGTCAGAATCTGGGCCGCGCAGCGTGAGACACACCGCGTGATACGGTTCCCAGCCGGACGGCGTCCGACGGGAGTGAAATCCGGGGATGATATCTTCTTCGTCGTCCTTTCCCGCAAGCCCGGTGGAGAGGCGGAATCGTATGTGGTCGGACGAGCGAACGCCGTTGCATACCGTCCGCTTATCGATGACGCCACCGATGAGGAACGGGCGTCGGACAGTTACCTCGAAAGATTCCCGCACGCGATTCAACTTGATGATGTCCGGTTTATCAGGGGAGCAGTGGGGGAGGGAGTATCGGCCTACCGGCTTATGAACAAACTGGGCGCTCACATTTTCGCGTCCACAAGCGGAAACATGGGAAAGAGCAGCGGAAACACCGATCCGATAAAATCAATCGCCCAGAAATCGATCATCCGTCTTGCCGCAAAAGGCTCGGAGGAAACGCACGCGCTTCTCGATGAACGCATGAGCATGCTTGGA
>CBDUUJ010000437.1:0-2859 GCA_965370205.1 uncultured bacterium | reverse complement strand
AATCCCGACCGTCCGATCTCAGCGAGGAGGCGGTTCGCGGTGGGATTTTTGGGGTCGGTTGCGAGTGCCCGTCTCAGATGGTAACGGGCATCGTCGGTTTCCCTCAACGCAAGAAGCACTTTCCCGAGAAGCGCGTGGCTCTCGGCGTGATGGGGAACCTCTTTTACTGCTTTTCTCAGGGATTGCACCGCCTCCTCGTAATGACCCCTTTTCGCCTGGAACAGCGCGAAGTTGTAATGCTCGCAGCACGCGGCGAGAGCTTCCTGATCGCCGAAGCACTGCTCCATTGTATCCTCAAGCAGGAGAAGCAGTTCCTTATCCTCATCCTCCATCTGCTCCTCGACCGCTCTCAGACTGGCAAGCGCTGCTGCCGGATCGCCTCTGAGACGTTCGACCATGGCCTGGATTATTTCCACTTTAAGCCTGTGACCTTTCGAGGTTGCCCGTACATACTCGAGCCGTCTCTCGACCGAATCGAGATCGCCGATCGCGAGATCGCGCATCGCCTCATCAAGCGAGAGATCGGCAGTATCCAGAATCGCAAGGATCTCCCTTATCGGAGCCTGGCAGTGCGGGCACAGCTCGGGCGCGGGGGACGGGATGATCCGATCGCATACCGGACAGCCAAGCTCCTCCGGCGTTTCCGGGGTATCATCAGGGAGTGGGGACTGCACTTCCTCATGCTGCACCCTGATCTCTTCCATGGAGGACTCTTCTTCAGGACGAGTCATTCTGATAAGGAAAATATACCACGAAACCAGGCAATAAGAAAATGCCAGGGTTTGCTTTCATGTAGAACAACAAAAATTTAGGGATAAAAAAATGAGAGAGGGGAAGGAGAAGAGGAGTGAAGACTAGGAGGTTTTCGGATTGGTTGAAGGAAGGTAGGAAGGAGTTCCCGCTCTCTCGCGTATGAATTATCCATCCAAAAATGCCAATTGTCAAGGTTATTATGAAATAAGTAAATAAAATAATTGCTGTACAATTCACCAAAAATGCCCAAAAATGGCTCCATTATGGGGTTACACCCGGCCAGTGACGCATGAGAATCACTGTTGTTGATTCCGGCAGCTCATCTCTATTAATCTCAAATCTCCAGTCTTTGACCTCATAAACTTCCGGCATGCCCTTGAGAAATTCAGTTACCGGCAGGAGGGTAAAGTTCAGGAACTTCGTATTGAAATGCATGGGAATAACAATTCTGGGGTTGATTCTTCCCACAAGATACCTGGCGTCACCGGGTCCGATGGTGAAGGAATCCCCGACCGGAACAAAGCAAATATCAAGCTTATCGATTTTATCAAGAAGCCATTGAGGAGGAACCATCCCGATATGACTGAGGTAACCGATTTTTAAACCATCCAGCTCAAAAAGATAAATCAGAACCGACCCGTAATCCTTCCCCTGGCGATCGTCATGCCAGCACGGAAAAGCGTTAAAGGCGATCCCATGGGACAAAGTCGTTCCCTTTTCTGAAACAAGCTCATAGCCCGGCGGGACGAGGTATTTAGCCGATGAGTCGTAGTGGTCATGAGAAATCAGGAGAATTTCGCAATCATAAGGGGGGACATGGTAGCCGATTGTCTCATCGAACGGATCGATCAGGATGGTCGGGAAATCGTTCCCGCGCAAACAGAAAGCGCAATGGCCGAGCCATTCGATGGTGAGAGTCATAAAAGATATTCCCCCCGGGCACAGATCGACTATGCCCAGTCTCTAATACTATCATCATCCAGAGGTCAGGAATTGAACGCTGTGATGTTTGACAGGACTCGGAGTTAACCTGTACCATTCAATTTATCAAGCCATGAAATACCGAATGCTCGAATTATTAAGGTGCCCATCGCATCCGGAAGCCATGCTGCGAGTTAAGGGAGCGCATATCAGCGACGTATTCCCGTACTCGGGCGAACTCCAGACACCCGTATGCCGATCGGGCTGCGGATTTCTGGGAAACTGGTTTGCCGATATACCTGAATCGCTTCCACGACCGCATGGGATGGACTGCCGTCGCTGTCTGGGCATCGAGATTGAAAAGGCCACTCTCGCCTGCCCGGAATGCGACTGGTCGAGGGAGGTCGATGACGGTGTCCTGAAGGCTCGCGTTAAATCCAACGGAAATTCGGACTCCGAAACGACATCGCCACCGGGAAAAACCTGCGCCGCTATTGAGAAACATCTGATCACACAGCCAAGCGATCTGATTCTTGATTTCACTCCAATGCCGGATTACATAACTTCGAAATGGTGCAGCAATCGCATTGAGAGACTTCAGGTGGAACTGAACTCGGAAATACTGCTTTCGGGACGCGCGAAGTCATGCGCCACAGGTCAGGGAATGACACACTACCTGGAGGGTCCGCTGGACATCTCAATTCTCAGGCCTGGAATTTTCGACTCGCTTATTATGCCTGTCCCCTCCGATCGTATCGCTGATTTTAATGAGAATCTGCCCATGGTTCCCGGACTGCTTCGGCCTTCAGGACTGGCAATTCTGATTTTTCCACGCGAGAGGAGCCATCCACGTTCCGCTGACGCAAGACTCCATAAGAATCTTGAAAAGCTCCCGGATGAATTCCGGGAACTGAGAATCCGCCTGATCGCCGCCCCCGGAAATGATCTGTTGCTTGTGGAGTATCCAGAACCGGAGAACGGTAATGGAATGACCACTCCCTGACGGTCGCGGCTCTGATACCATACGATATTTATCCAGCGGGACTGTCTTAGACCCAATTCCACTTAATAAGTATTTGTACTCGTAACGCAGACTGCCAGAGGGTGTCTCATAATCCGGAATTTTTGTAGCGCGGACGTCCCGTCGGCTGTAATGCGGGAATCCTGCCCGCATATTCATTAATA
>CBDUUJ010000436.1:0-2874 GCA_965370205.1 uncultured bacterium | reverse complement strand
AATTTTTCAACAGTCCCTATTATTCGTACGTTCGAACTATATTATATGAATCGTACGCTATCCTCCAGATCCCGTTAATCTTCACGAGCGAGAAGTACACAATCGACGCATGCCGCTCATTTTGAGTAAGATGCGTCGTATACGCCCGGACGAAAGCCTGGGGACCATCCAATTCTACCTCAATTTCATCGATAGAGTAATCCAGGCTCCGAATGCTCGCCCAGTACAGCCCCACCTCGCGCCTCGTCCGGTCGTAATCCCGGACCTGAAGAAACCGTCCATGCTCGAAGCCGTACTCATGATACGTGTCCAGGCACAGCGACATCCTCCACTCGATATCCCGCGCATTGAAGGACGCTTCGTATATGTTCAATAAATCCTGAATTGCAGCGCGGTCCCGCCTTTCAGTGGGGTTATTAAGGTTTCTGCTTTCGCTGTCGCCGAAAGCCGGTGCGACAATTAACACCGCCAGCACAACGGCGATAACAACAGGAAGAGGAATCCTGACTGACATGATTTTAACCTCCGGAGGTTTTTTTTTATTCATACTAAATACGATAGACAAGAGAATCAGGAAACAGTCTGTTTTACCGATTTTCCCGATTGGATTCTCCAGCATTACCAGACGATTGTGTATTTCCAGCGAGCAAGCGTCTGACTCCGGTAATCATCAGGAAAACGGCGAATATTGCAGTAAGAATGTTTCCGTCCCTGACTTTTCCGAGGATATCGGCCCCGATCGCACCGAGCACCGCTCCAAGCCAGGCTCCCGGGATCATCCAACGGGCGATGTTCCAGTCGATCTCCCGTTTCCTGTGATAGTTGATCATCGCGACAAGTGACGTGGGCAGCATCGCTGTGAGGCTGGACCCCTGCGCCACAGCCTGGCCGAGTCCCGCGAGAAGTCTCCCGGTCGGCACAAAGACCACTCCGCCTCCCACCCCGAAAAACCCAGCCGCCATCCCCGCAAGCGCACCGAAAAGAGTGGATTCGATATAATGCCCCACACCTGTTAATTCCAATGCATTACTTTCCACGGCGGATACCGAATTACCGGATTGTCCAAACGCGATATCGAAAAACAGACGAAGGGCTATGACAATCAGGAATCCGGCGAAAAGTTTCGTGAGGATTCGATTTGAAAACCTGAGGGCGAGTTGCGATCCCGCCAGACTTCCGATAATTCCCCCGACAGCAAGCGGCACCGCAAATTGATAATCAATATTGCCTTTAAGCGCATATGTTGCTATCGCGACAGGAACCAGCGCCACGATCACCGCCAGACTGGTTCCCTGGGCACGTTTCTGGGTGAGTCCCCAGATAGTCATAACCGGGATCATAATAATCCCGCCGCCAACTCCGATCAGGGCGCCGCCAATACCGGTCGCGAACCCAAGCAGCATCACCTGCCAGCATGGACGGGCGATACTGTCGCATTCCTTGGTTTCTGAATGTTTTCCGCTACTGTTGAACGGTTTTTCCTGCAGGGCTGTCATAATAACGATTCAATGCTTCGCATAATATCCCCCACTCTCCGGTACTATGCAAGCGGGATTGTTATGCTATAATACGCTCGAATTTTTAAATGTGAAGGAGATTGTAACAATGACATCCCGAAAAAGTATAATCGTAGTAATTTTTTGCATAACATTGTGTGGACTTCTGCTTGGCACATCCTGCGGAGGTTTAAAAAATGTAAAAGCCTCGATCGCCGGAACGGTTTACATCGACGGCAGGCCTCAGGCATTCGGTACGGTGCAGGCATGGAGAGACGGTGCCATGGTTCAACAGCAGAGATGCGGTCAGAGCGGTCATTTCCATCTCAAGGACCTTAATGCGGGCAAGTATACGGTTGTCTATCTTAACGCCAGGGGTGCACCGATCGGTGGAGAAACGGTCGTACAGGTAAGGCTTGGCCGGTTCGAAACAGTTGATTTGTACCTGACTGTTCAGGGATTGTGATTTATGTCTGTTAACCGCTCCCTGACGGTCGCGGCTCTGACACGGTCGCGGCTCTGATACGGTCGCGGTGTATTTAATTCCGGTTCTTTTATTAATCCATTTCCAATATTGCCTCGGATGCAGCAAATCTCGCACTCGCGAGAAGAACTCGCACATCCATCTCAACAGCAACGATATCCTCCGGGGGACCGGATAACGTAAAAATGTAAATATCCTTTTCACTCAATGCGTAATAAACGCGAACGATTCGGTCGGTGTTATCGGGATAAAGCGCAAACTCCCGCTCATGAACCGTTCGCTGCAACAGGGTCAGCCGTCCCGACAGTTCGGGGTCCCGCCTGATGAGCAGCGTAGTGAAATAAAACCACCTGTCGTCTATCGTTACATCGCCCGCATCAAGCATCCATCGATTGCATCCGGGCAGCCATCCTGAATTCCGAATGGTTTCCCTGGCGAACTCGGCAATCTCAACTTCCGCCATTTCGCTCTCGAAAAAACCTCCGGCGAAAACCCCGCAGCTTATCTCCACGTCCCCGGCCCCGAGAATCAGGAACTCCCTGGGTATTGGATATTCCGGTCCGACGACCTCGAATGGTCCGGGGTTAAGGATGTAGAGGGAATGGGTATCGTTACGAATCGGCTCCGGTTTTTCCGTCATGTGGTCTCCGACAAATACCGGTTTCAGGAGGAAAAACAGCGCGACGATCAGCACTGCGGCCAGGACGGTCCAGAGAGCGATTACTCCGGTTTTTGTAATTCTCAACATAATGAGGCGGTATGATACCACAGTCGGACAGGTAATAGAGTTTTTTTTCATCTCCCAATAACGGGGAACGGACTTCATTTCATCATTGCATTAGTCGCAGTAATGTTCGCAATTACACGGATTTCGTAGAACAGCACGGCAGTGCG
>CBDUUJ010000435.1:0-2891 GCA_965370205.1 uncultured bacterium | reverse complement strand
CTTCACTTGCGATAGGACTGATTTTTCTCCCTGATCTTAACCCGATTTATAGTCTCCCGCTCCTTTCATATCCAGCCAGTTCGACCCGGCCTTGCAGTTCACCACAAGGGGTATCCTCAATTTAACAATTTCGCTCATCATCATTCCGACAAGTCCCGCGATCTCGTCAAGCCGATCCTCAGGAACACTCAGCACAAGCTCATCATGGACCTGAAGCAGCATGGAATCCGGCAGTCCGATCCTTTCAAGCTCAACATCAAGCCCGACCATCGCAAGCTTGACAATATCCGCAGCCGACCCCTGCAGGGGCATGTTGATCGCCGCTCGTTCGGCTGCAGATTGTCTCATACGGTTCTCGCTTTTCAGATCGGAATAATATTTTCTTCGTCCAAGCAGTGTCTGAACATATCCGTGCTCCCGGCCAAACGCTATGCTCTCGTCCAGGTATGACTTGACGCCGGGATACCTCTCGAAAAATCGACCGATAAATTCCTTGCATTCTCCCCTCGACCGCTTCAGGGCTTTCGACAGACCGTCCGGACCCATCCCGTAAACAATCCCGAAATTGATCACTTTCGCTCCTCTGCGCATGTCCGGAGTTACATCATCAGCCGGGACATCGAATACCTCCATCGCGGTCCGTCGATGGATATCCTCATCATTTATAAATGCTTCCATAAGCACCGGATCCCGGGATAAATGCGCGAGAAGCCTCAGCTCGATCTGCGAATAATCCGCTGATAGCAAAACTTCACCCTCATTGTTCGGCTCGAACGCTTTTCTGATTTCCCTGCCGATCTCGGTTCTGATCGGTATGTTCTGCAGATTCGGATTTGATGACGACAGCCTGCCGGTCGAGGTAACAGTCTGGTTGTAGCTCGTGTGTATTCGCCCGTCAGCCGGATCGATAAGATCGATTAAATTTTCCGTGTATGTTCCTCTGAGCTTTGCAAGCGACCGGTATTCCAGAATCATATTCGGAAGCTCATGCTCGATTCCGAGTTTTTCAAGAACAGCCGCGTCGGTGCTTCTGCCTCTCACCCTGGGAAGTTTCAGCTTGTCGAACAGCACCTCGGCAAGCTGCTTCGGGCTGTTGAGATTTACTTCGTAACCGATTTCCTGAAAGATGACACTGCCGACATCAGCCATTCGCTGATCGAGATCGGCGGCGAGTTCTCTCAGTATATCCGGATTCAAACGAATTCCGACAGCCTCCATCCCGGCGAGAATCGGCACAAGCGGGATTTCAACATTGCTGTAAAGCTCATCAAGACCATCCTTCTTCAAACGGGGACGGTACATTCCCGCAAGAATCCAGGTCGAGACCGCATCCGCGGCGGCATACGGAGCCACTTTATCAATAGGGATGTCCGCCATCGACAACTGCTTCTTGCCTTTCTTCCCGATAAGCTCCTCGATCGTTGTCATCTGCCAATCGAGTTCACGCTGCGCCATTTCTTTCAGCCCGTGGCGGTTATCAGGCTCGATCAGGTAATCCGCAATCATCGGATCGTCCACAAGTCCCTTAAGCTCGATCCCGTACCTGTGACACACAAGCCACTCGAACTTCCCGTTCTGGCAGATTTTTTCAATATTTTCATCCTCCCAGACCGGACGAAACGCATCGAGTACCTTTTTCAGTGGAAGCTGAGCCCTGTATTGATCGGTGATGGACGGGATATGCCCGACCGGAATATACCAGCCGATTTTTTCATCCGTCGCGCATGAGATTCCGACCATATCCGACGTGCGCGCATCGATATCACTTGTCTCGAAATCAAGCGCGAACCGCCCCGCCTGAATGATTACCGAAATTAATTCATCCAATTCTTCAGAAGTGTCGATCACTCTGACTGTATATTTTGGACCCTGAGGTTCCGTTTCCTCAGGTACCGGGAGATCCATTTTTTTCAGAATGCTTTTAAATCCCAGCCTCGCGAAAAGTTCCGCAGCCCTGTTACGGTCGATATGCCCTAAGTCGTATCTGAATTCCTCAGCCGATCGCTCGTCGATCCTCATCGGCAGATCGGTGCGGATTGTCGCAAGCTCCTTCGATTTCCTCGCCATCTCCTCGCCCGGCGCGAGTTTCTTCCGGAATTTCTCATCGATCCGGTCAAGGTTCTCGTATATATCCTCAATAGTGGGATAATCCGCCAGAAGTTTTTTCGCGGTCTTTTCCCCTATCCCGCGAACGCCCGGAATATTGTCGCTGGAATCCCCGACCAGACCCTTGTAGTCGGTGAGATATTCCGGTTTCGCGATCCCGTACCGCTCGCACACCGCAGCTACATCGAGAAACCGATCCGGCATCCGCTTCGGGAGTGTTTGTATAACCGAAACTTTTTCATTCACAAGCTGACCGAGATCGCTGTCGCCGGTGAGAATCAGAACATCCCATCCCTTCCCCGCTCCCTCGTGCGCGAGTGTTCCGATGATGTCGTCTGCCTCAAACCCCTGAAGCTCCTCGTGATCCATTCCAAGCGCATCGACCAGATCGCGCGCGATCGGAAACTGGACTTTCAGTTCCTCCGGCGCCTCATCCCTGTGAGCTTTGTATTCAGGGAAATCCTCGTGACGGAATGTCGGTCCGTGAGAATCGAATGCGACAAGGAGATAATCAGGCTTGTGCTCATCGACAGCACTGAAAAGCATTGTGGCCAGACCGTAAAGAGCGCCGGTCGGGGTTCCGTCGGGCGCGTTCATTTCCCCCATCGAATAAAACGCTCTGAAGAGAAGCGAGTAGCCGTCTATGAGAAGAAAAAGCGGAGCACTCCTGCTACTTGGATCAGAATGAATATTTTTCAACGATTCCGAAGTCATACCAGGAATGATACTCCCATCCGGGCTTCTATCCAAACCGTGACTGTGTTTTACCCGATCCTTTTTTTAAA
>CBDUUJ010000434.1:0-2903 GCA_965370205.1 uncultured bacterium | reverse complement strand
CATAGAGTTACTCAACCATTTTATTTTTGACGAAAGTCGAGCGTCAGGGAGCGGTCAGAAAAAATCCCCTAAAAGCAGGACGGGTAACAAGAAACTTGCTACCCGCACCTCCAAAAACTCGTATCCGGTCTACATATATGCAGACTCCGTTCCAAAAAAGCTGTTCGACCATTCTTTTTTTATGTTATAACCCTCCGGGAAGTGAAAAGCCCTGTTCAATGCCGCATAATCAGGGCACCATGAGGGGATATAATATCAAAAGAAATAATAATGAACCCCTGAATAGATTTATATTGTAGCATTCTGCACCAGATACCAATCGGTCAGGATGCAGATTGCGACATTTTCCCCTGTAATCTGAAACCGGGTAATATATAACCCGTTATCTTCCGGTTCTATTGGATAGTGTATTGTGGTAACATATGTTTTGTGAGTTTTTCAGGGGTTGCAAGAGTACCTGCGAGGGAGATGCTTAAGGGTCTTATCGCGGGGGATGATGAATCCTGGCTGGTGTTTCTCCAGGAGACAGGAAGCATCATTAAAGGGATCTGCCGAAATGCAGGGCTGAATGGTGATGAATTTGAAGATGTCGCGCAGTTATTCGTGCTTAAACTTCTGGATCGGAATTGCAGAATTTTACGGGGTATAAAGGTCACAACGGAAAATTCGTTTTATGGATGGGTGAAAGTTGTCGTCTCGCGTCTGGTACTCGATTATATACGCAAGGACGATGTGAGGCGTAATCATGAGAAGAGATGGGGTGAGGCTCACTGGAGGGAGAAATATTCAATAAATATTGCAACCGGAATCGAGATGAAGATTGATCTCGATAACCTGGCGGATATTCTCACTCCGGCTGAGAGAACCCTTTTCTGGCTTGACTACCGGGGTTTGAAGGACAGGGAGATCGGCTGCATTTTTGGAATCCAGATCAAGGCGGTGCAGCAGCGTCTCAGCCGTCTCAGGAAAAAAATCAGAGATATCCTGACCAGTGACGACAGGAGTTGAAATCTTAAAAAATGTTAAGGAAAATATGTCAGCTTTTAGGTCCGGGAGACGTTCTATTATTGAGTGCCGGTTATGTAAAAGGTGGAGAGATGCGATATGGATACCGAGCATTCCGGAGAAAAATATCAAAAACTGACCGATGAGGAACTTGCCGGGCTTCTCGATCCCGACCTTGATCCGTCGGAGCGGGCGGCGCTGGTTGAGAGGCTTGATGGCGACCCGGACGCGGTCCGGGCGCTTGCGCTTGCCGCGAAAGATATCCCTGACCCGGGTGACGGGTTGAATGACGGCACCATTGGGAAGCTCCTGAATACTGTCAGAGATAATCGTGGTGCTCGGGATATCTGCCCGCACTGTGCGGGTGATCTGCTTCCGGGCGGCACATTCTGCCCGTATTGCGCCGCGCAGGTGGACGGAAATCCGGTTACATGTTTCAAATGCGGGAAAACAGTAAGGGAGGGGAGCATCTATTGCCCCAACTGTGGCACTTTTTTTCGTCCCATGGAGCGGAAAAGCGTGATTGAAGGTCCGTTTCTTCTGCTCGTGCTTGGACTTGTTTCAATTCTGCTGGCTATTGTGGCTTTTGCGGTCAGTAACCCGTTTTCCCTGGTGTTTCTTATAATTGGATGCGTGGGAATGGGTGTCTGGTTCGGAGAGAGATTCGTCGCTCCCTGGGTGAGGTACACACGCGCGGTTTCGAGAGATAAGGTTGACTCGGAGCGGGAAGAGAAAGAAGATATAACAGAGAAGACAGGCCGAAAATCCGGATAAATTCATGGAAAAGAAAATATATCTCGCATCGGCATCGCCCCGACGTCATGAGCTGCTTGCCCTGACCGGTCTTGAGTTTGAAGTCAGACCGCTTGAGGATGTCGATGAGGAATCCCTGCTGATTAATTATACCGGCGACATGATCGGACGCGCCGAACGTCTCGCGCGCGGCAAGGCAATGATCGCGCTCGGTCTGGACATCCCGGGGGTTTTCATCACCGCCGATACCCTGGTCATATCGGATGACGGCGCGGTGCTTGGGAAACCCGCAGATGCTGATGAGGCGGCACTGTTTCTGGATCGTCTCGCGGGCAACTGGCACACGGTCGTGACCGGAGTCGCGATTGCCGGGAAATCCACCGATGATTCACCGGATCGAATCGAAAGCGTTCTGGAAACAACACGAGTGAAGTTCGCACCGATGACCGATCAGGAGATACAGAGTTATATCGAGACCGGGGAGCCGTTCGATAAAGCCGGCGGGTACGGGATTCAGGGACGCGCGTCAATTTATATCGAGCGCATCGACGGTTGTTATTTCAACGTGGTCGGATTTCCGCTCCACGCGTTCTGGAAACTGTGGAAATGGTTCAACGGCTCATCGGGATGAGCCGTTCAGTCAGGCGAAGGCTATATACCCTGGGACTAAGACACCTAAAAACGGAACAAGCATTAAAATGGAAACCCACCCCGGTTTCCCCTGCTTTTCCGCGATAGCCCACCAGATTAAAATTCCGATAACTATATTTACCAGCGGGATGAATGCCAGAATTACCCACCATCCGGGCTTGTCGCCGAGTACGCACATATACCAGATATTGACAATCGGAATGAAGCCCATCCAACCGTCAGTGCGTCCCTGTTTGTTTCCAATGACCATCAGGCATGCCCCGATGTAGACATAAACTATCAGTGAAACAATAATCTGTGTGGCGCCGAACGCAATCGCCGGCATAATTGGCATTTGATCTTCCATTGATTGTTTCTCCTCCTTGCGTGGTTTTATCCGGCCTGATGCAGGCGGGATAATGAATATTGAATCAGTTTAAATATAATCGGTCAATAATGTCAATCGTTTTGTATAAAATTAATAATAGACTCTGTAGTATGTAGATAGGGAGTGC
>CBDUUJ010000433.1:0-2909 GCA_965370205.1 uncultured bacterium | reverse complement strand
GCATCGGATGAATCGTGCACGGTCTCTAAAATTGACCGCTTGATAACATTCACAACCATCCGGCTTGACATACAGAGTCCACAAACCCGCAGATTATTAAAAAACCGGTCGAGACAGGATTAAGTTTGTGGGCGGCATATTTTTAAATGACGATAAATCGAGAATTATTGTGCTTTTTTCAGCAGTTCCAGGAGCGTCCTCTCTCCACAAGGAGAAATCAATTCAGGTATCCAAGTCCTTCCAGAAGATCTATCATTTTTTCCGATTCATCCGATATCTGCTCGAACTCCCGTGAAACCGGCTCCTCGGGACGTCCGAACTTTGGTTTACGTGAATCAAGGAAATCCGACTCGAAAGCCTCCTCAATAATCCGCCCGTCAATGTCACCTGGAATTTCAATATCGCTTAGATAATTAACGGTCGGAAGAATATCAGCCAGATTTGGGATGTTCGAAAGGCTGAGAGACTTCTTCACTCCCTCGCCTGCGATCCCGAACAGGCCCTCGATACGGTGTGTCCCGCACCATGTCAGCCTGCTCTCCGATTTTCTCTCCGGCGGATCGAGCGCGCGACCGTCGGCAAGCCGGTAATTATTGTCCTTCAACCGTCGATCCTCACGCCATAACAGAAAAAGATCGGGAGCGAGATCGACCGCCGGTCCCCACAACGCTTCCTCTCTCGCAAGAACCCGTCCGAACAGCGGAACGCCTTTTACTATTTCAAGCGATTCCAGTCCGGCTTTTATTTCATCCCTGAGTTTATAATATTCGCCGCCCTTCTGCACGATCCCATGAGGGAAATCACCCTCCCGATTTATATACAAACCTACCCCATATCCACCGGGAGCGCAGAAAGCCCTCGTCTCCTCCCACACGATATCCTCAAGAAACGGTATCGCTGTAATTTTTCCGACAAGATCGTCCTTGCGTTTTCCCAGGAGCCGGTTGACCGCATCCCTGATTCCATGCGGAGTGTGTTTCTTCACAAGATAAAGCAGCCTGTTTGCGAGCGACCCCATTTTCGCCCTGGCCGCCTGGCTTCCCCTGCCTTTATCGCCGCCGGTTACAAGGTAGCCCTCCTCCTCCAGCCATTTGGTGAGAAACGCATCCTTGCCGATCGCGCTGACCAGAGGCTGCGACCCATGATCGCTGACCAGTATCACCCATCCGCCCTCTTTCTCGATCAGGTCGAGGCTCTCCCCGACAAACGGATCGATCGCCTCATAGATTTTCAGAAGCGAATCCCGGTAAGCCTTCGTATTTGTCCCGGAACCGGCATCGTAGTCCGGATGATCGGGATCGAAAAATTCGGAATAAAAATGCGGGATGAGATCGGTCGCCTGGAAAACCGTGAACAGAATTCCCCAGTCCGGAAGGTCACTTATTGCTCGCCTGACAAGCTCCACGGTCATTTCGGTCTGCTTCAGAAGATTTTCGTGGAGGGTTTCTATGGATTGTCCCTTCGTCGGATCGACATCATGGAGAAAAGGAAAGTCCCTGAGGAGCGAGTCGCGGGATGAATGTGGACGAATAAAATCGCTTTCCGCCGACGGAGTTCCCAGCCCCGACACAACAAGTCCTTTTGTATCGGGATCGGGCGGAAATGTGTATGGCACAAGAAGGCTTATTGTTCGGATGTCATTTTCACCCGCATGATCGAGAAAAGTCTTTCGCTTTCGGAAACGCGCATCCGAAATCCGGAACGCGCCGCCGGAATCCGGCTGCAGGAAATCGAAAATTCCATGCTTGCCGGGATTCACGCCGGTCATCATTGTCGACCATGCAGGCGGAGTGAGAGGCGGGATTGTCGAAATGCAATCGGCTCGAACCCCTGATGAAAAAAATCTCGCGAAATTCGGAATCCTGCCCGTTTGAAGAATCGGATCCAGATAATTGAAACTCGCGCCATCGAGACCGACGATAATCAACCTGCGTCCATCAGGATTTGATTTCCGTCGTATCAATCCTGTATTTCCTCCACATACTCAGGTTCGATATCGCTTCCGCCATTCGATATCGACAATGGATATTCCTCAACCCTTTCCTCCGGAGCCGGTGGAGGTCCGATAAGCGCATTGAGAACCTCAGCAAGCTCGGTAATCTCGATCCCCCGCGTGTTGGAGTAATCGATCAATTTCTCCCGTATGTCCCCGGAGCCATCCACTACCCAGTAGAACGGCATGATGTGATGCAGCTCGGGAGGATCGATAGGAAAATCGGCGGAGATTATCTCGTGGTCCCAGAATAAATCCGAGTATTTATCCATCAAAGACGCATTATTGGAACCATCCGCGCGGAAAAGAAACAGCATCCCTTCCGGGGCCTGGATTATCGACGGTCGTATCAGCTCAGGTCCCTCGAACGGGATAAATATCGTCCTGAACTGACCGTAACGATCGCTCTGCATCGCCTCAAGCCCGAGCAGGCTCTTTTTTCCGTCCTCGGTAAGGAAACTTGCGAACATGACAATCACCAGCGGCGTGCCAATGAGATCGTCAATCTGGACCATATCACCGTTCAGGTCGCGAAAAGGCTCCTGGAAAAATCTTGCCTTCAGGAGATCAACGTTATCGGGATGAGTTTCAGGCAGCTCGTAGGACTTCCATGCATCCGCCGGATCTCGGAGCACCTGGACATGACGGCGGCAGGACTGGCTTGTCGAAACAAGAACAGCCAGCAAAACTGCGAACACTGCGATAGTTTTACGATTCATCGTCATTCTGACATAAACTCGCGATACAGGTTCATTTTAACATAACAGAACCAAAGAAAAACGATCCGGAAAGACGGATCGATGATTGCGGCATGTAAAATAGCACTACTCTATTCGACAATGAGAAATTAATTATAAGGAGTAACTCGTAGACAATATGGAGCGACCGGCTCCGCAGTTGCAGGGTCGTAGCATTT
>CBDUUJ010000432.1:0-2909 GCA_965370205.1 uncultured bacterium | reverse complement strand
CGGGTAACGCTTTTTACATGTCGGCCAGGGCTGAACTTGCGGGATTCCAGGGCAGGATCAATGAAGCGCTGACAATTTACGAGAAAGCGACGGAACTTCCCGGCGCCACCCGCGAGATGTTTTTCCGCCTGGCATATTTTTTCGCGAAAATGGGTCGGGTCGGGGAAGCTGAAGAACTGATAGTAACACATCTGCCGGAAGGATCACCCGATCTCACCTGGGTTATTGCTCTGGAGCTGGAAGCGCTTGCGCGTTCGGATGAATCGCTCGCCGAATTCGCATCTATCGTGAGAGAGCATCTGAAACAGGATTAGAAGATCCGGCGCCACACCTTCATACAAGCCCGGCGCCGCATCAAACGATGAAGTGCTCGATCCCTGTCAGAGCCGCGACCGTCAAGGAGCGGTTTGATCACTAAAATGCCTGTCACTAACTGGAAAAAATACTGCGGACCATGCGGAACCACGCAACGCATCCGCGCTCTTAACAGACGGCTTGAAAAAATCCACGGTCCGTTTGAACCTTTCCCACGGAGGGAGGGGGTCGAGGAGCTCGTCCTCACCGTCCTCAGCCAGAACACAAACGATATCAACCGCGACCGCGCATTCAGAAACCTCATGGAAAAATTCCCGACCTGGGACGCCATCCTCAATGCCCCGGCGAGACAAATCGAAAACGCGATACGGGTCGGCGGACTTGCGCACAATAAATCAATCGCGATTCGTAAAATCCTCAGGGAGATCAGGGACCGCTACGGCAGATTCACACTCGATCCAATCGCGGAACTCCCGTTAGATGACGCAATAGAAGAACTGACAAGATTCCCCGGAGTCGGAATAAAAACCGCCGCGTGTGTGCTGGTTTTTTCATACGGAAAACCTGTAATACCGGTCGATACGCACGTGCTCAGGCTGTCCCGACGTCTTGGTCTGGTCATCGACAAAGCCACACCCGATCACACATTTTCTGTCCTTATGCAAATTACCCCCGACGATCTCAAGTACCCGTTCCATATAAACCTGATCCGCCACGGACGAAAATTCTGTAAATCACAAAAACCAAACTGCGGTGAGTGCATCCTTATAAAATTATGCCCGTCCGCGTTTCTATAGAAGCAAATACACAAGCAATGACTGTTGATGGATAATATTACGTAAGGGACTTGACGAAGCGGCAAAAAAATCGTAAATTCTAATGCCCGTAAACAAAGGCCAGTAGCTCAATTGGTAGAGCGGCGGTCTCCAAAACCGCAGGTCGAGGGTTCAATTCCTTCCTGGCCTACCAGATGAAAAAAATCCCCTCAGCAAGCTGCTGAGGGGTTCGTTATTAACTGTATTATGAACGTTCGTTACCAGCACCCGTCCGGCATGTACTTGATCAGGAAGATATCACAGTAATAGACCAGATTATGCACATCCGGGTCCTCAAAACATGGTGATTCCGAAGGCGCTAAGTCGATGGTTGCTGACTCGAAATATCCTGTAGTGTAGATATTCCCGGATCCATCAACAGCCACTCCATATGCTCTCTCATGATATGATTCACCCGTGGTCCTTACCCATTCAAAGTTGCCTGTCGGATCGAATTTACTCAGGAAAGCATCGTTGTAACCGTTCGAAGTTACCCAGAATTCATCAACGAGGTCGGGATCGAAGTCGACAGTAGTATAGAAATGTCCCGTAACAAAGACATTCTCATCACTATCAACGGCTAATCCATAGCCATCATCATAATTTGATCCGCCCCAGGCGCCTGCCCACTCGAAATTACCCGAAGGATCGAATTTACTCAGGAAAGCATCAGTCAAATTATTCGAAGTCAATGAAAATTCATCAACAGGATCGGGATCGAAATCAACTGTATCCTGGAAACCGCCCGTAACATATGCGTTCCCAAATCCGTCAACGGCAACCGCATAGCCATATTCGTCTGATGATCCACCCCATATACGAACCCACACGAAGTTACCCGATGAATCGAGTTTGTTCAGGAATGCATCTCTAACACCATTCGAAGTCTGTGGGAATACATCAACAGGATCGGGATCGAAATCTACTGTAAGCTGGAAATTGCCTGCAACATATGCATTGCCAGCTTCGTCGACAGCAACTCCATAGCCATTGTCAAATGATGTTCCACCCCAGGCGCCTGCCCACATGAAGTTACCCGATGAATCGAGTTTTAACAGGTAAATATCACTGGCACCAATCGATAGCAGCGGGTAATTTCCCGGACCCGGGTCGAAGTCAACAGTATCCCGGAAATTGCCCGAAATATATAATTCCCCGGTGCTGTTTATTGCTATTCCATAGCCATAGTCCGTTGATGTTCCACCCCAGGCCATTACCCATACAAAGTTACCCGATGAATCCAACTTAATCAGATAAGCATCGTCACCACCATTTGATGTCAGCGGGTATTCACCAATGGGGTCGGGATCGAAATCGACGGTATTTTCAAAACGACCCGTAACATAGACATTATCATAGCCGTCAACGGCAACATCAATGCCTGCATCATGGCCAGTGCCGCCCCATGCTCGTGCCCATTCAAAGTTACCCAATGAATCAAATTTACTCAGGTAAACTTCTTCATTGCCATTCGAGGTTAGTGTATACTCATTGTCCGGATCAGGATCGAAATCGACTGTACCAAAGAAGATACCTGTTACGTAGACATTGCCGTCGCTGTCAACAGCTACAGCATTTCCTACTTCAGTTTCATCTTCCGGACCACCCCAGGTCCTGCCCCAACCGATATCCATAAGGCTGAAATCCGCATCGGATATGTCATTAATGATCGGATAATCATACCATTCAATTTTCACCCGCATTGTATCGGAGGGAGCTACCGTGATGTTTTCCCACATGTAACTCAGCGTGTTGGGTTCATCCTCAGCGATCGTGTAA
>CBDUUJ010000431.1:0-2915 GCA_965370205.1 uncultured bacterium | reverse complement strand
CTCCATCATCTTCCACGCATGCGCCCTGGCCTCGCTGTATTTTTCCTCACTAAGCAGACGTTCAATATCGGGATCGGTTCCATTCAGGCGATTTTTTATTTGCCTCGTTTTAAACGGGCTTAATGTAACTTCTTCAGCCTTTGCCTTCTCTCTCAGAAGAATCCGATACAGACTCACCGACCCGCCGCCAAGCATGCGCTCCCAGAACGTTGATTTCCGCGCATCGGCGACCGAAGTCGATATGGTCAGGTGGTAAAGGTATATACTGACCGGCCCGATAACGGGAAGCCCTAAAGCGATCAGGAACCATAGCCAATACTTGCCGTAGGTCCGCCCCATCAACTCGGTAAGAATCGCGGCAACAACCGCATGCAGCGCAAGAAGGGACAGGTAGATCATCCATTTGAACTCATGCAGGGGCATACTCACGAGATTGAAACGGGAGCTGGTTGCACCGCCATCTGCTACTCCATCCAGAATTGCCAGTTCGATAATCTCCATTTCACTATCGACTTATTCCTCTGCCGCTTTTATCCCTGTCCGTTTAACAGGAATCCGCGAATAAGTTCTCCCGTCAAAATGATAAATCCCGCTGCTATAAGCAGCCATAATAGTTTCCGCCTGAGAGCTTCCCCGGAGTCCTTTTCGACAAATCGAGTTGGAAGAAAATACGCGGCAAGCCCGAGTATTACGAAGATACAGTTGATCGCCGGGACATCCTCCCCCAGAAATATCCTGATCCACATAGCACAGCCAATAACGATCCAGCCGCTCAGGAGAAGCAATACAGGAGATATGGTCCGGTAAATTCTCATCATCCCAAAAATATTAATTAATATTGTTCGGTAATACCCTGCAAACCGGAAATGTACCATAAAAACAAAGGTCTCCGCGACTTTTCCCCATTGATTACAGTGCTGTTACTGAACGGCATCTGGTATCATGTGCTCATGCTGATATTTGTTTTCGACATGGACGGCGTTATATATCGCGGCACGGAGATTCTTCCCGGCGCTGTCGAGTGCATCGGATTTCTGAGAGAACGGAACGCCAGAATCGGTTTCCTTACCAACAACTCGACAAAAAGCCGCGAAAAATATGTGGATATCTTCGCCGGTCACGGAATAAAAATTGAATTCAATGAGGTCATGACATCCGGCGAGGCCACCGCCAGACATCTCGTGGCGAACGGCCACAACGGCGACAGAATCTACGTCATCGGCGGGGACGGGCTTACTGAAACACTGGAACGCTATGGGTTCACGGTCGATACCGGCGACCAGGGCGACCCGTGCGGGTTTGTGGTAATCGGATGGACAAGAGGATTTTCATTCTATCAGATCGTGAGAGCGCAGACTGAAATTCTTGAAAACGACGCGAAACTGATCGCGACAAATACCGACGCCGTATTTCCAGCCGGAGAAGGAAAATTTCTGCCCGGCGCGGGAACAATGGTCGCTGCGGTTGAGACGGCAACAGGAATGAAGGCCGAAGTTATCGGAAAACCGAAGATCATCAGCCTGAAATACCTGCTTGAGGACCTTGGCGTTGATCGCAATGCCCAGCCGGAATCCGTATGGGTCGTAGGCGACCGTCTCAATACCGACATCGCATGTGGAAACGCATACGGCGCAAAAACTGTTCTTGTCACCACCGGCATATCAACCCGCGAACAGGCTGAAAACGCCCCGGCGGAAATGCGCCCGGATCATGTTATCGATTCGCTTACGGAGCTTCCGCTTCTGCTATAATCCACCTTGAAATTCTGCGAGGAAACAGAATGGAACAATCCGTTGATAAGCAACTCGAACTGATCCGGCGGAATACGGTCGAACTGATTCCTGAGGAAGAACTCAGTAAAAAGATCGAAAAATCGATCGCGTCGAATACCCCCCTGAGAATCAAACTCGGCCTCGACCCGAACCGCCCCGACATCCATCTCGGACATACGGTCGTCCTTCAAAAGCTGAGGGACTTCCAGGACCTTGGTCATAAGGTCGTGCTGATTGTAGGCGATTTCACCGGCTTCATCGGCGACCCGTCCGGACGGGACACCGAGCGCGCGGCGGTCGACTGGGACACGATCAAAAAAAACGCGCAGACATATTTCGAGCAGGCATCGAAAATAATCGACTACGAGAGCGCCGAGGTCCGGTACAACTCCGAATGGCTTCTCGAAATGAATTTCAAGGATGTCCTTCAGCTCGCCAGATCGTTCACCGTGCATCGCATGCTTGAAAGAGACGATTTCGAGAAGCGGTACAAAGAGGGAACATCGATCAGCATCATGGAATTCCTCTACCCGCTCGCGCAGGCGTATGATTCGGTCGCGATCGAGGCGGATATCGAGCTTGGCGGAACCGATCAGCGTTTCAATCTGATGGTGGGACGGACAATCCAGGAACGTTATGGTCAGGCGCCGCAGTGTCTGGTCATCATGCCGCTTCTCGAGGGCACAGACGGCGTCCGGAAGATGTCGAAAAGTCTCGATAACTACATCGGGATCACCGACGAACCCTACAATATGTACGGCAAATGCATGCGCATGCCGGATGAGCTTATCGGCAAATGGCGCGCGCTGGTTACATTATGGACACACGACGAACGCGTGAAACTTGAAGCGGGTCTGAAGGACGGATCGATCCACCCGATGGAAGCCAAGAAATCTCTCGCGTTCGATATCGTGAAGCGTTTTTATTCGGAGGAAGACGCCGAAATCGCACAGGCGCATTTTGTAAAGGTTTTTTCAGAGCGCGACCTTCCACCGGAGGATATGATCCCGGAGTTTGAAGTCACGAGTGATTTAATTAACGATGACGGCGCGAGGGTTATCGACCTCATGGCCGCTGCGGGACTTGCGAAATCGAAAGGCGAGGCGCGACGGTTAATCAAGGGCGGAGGCGTTTATTATAAAC
>CBDUUJ010000430.1:0-2917 GCA_965370205.1 uncultured bacterium | reverse complement strand
GGCGGTGGTTTTTCCCGGATATCCCCCGATGCCGGGAATCAGGCTTCCGATCCATGTAACCAGCGGAGCGGACGAAAGCGACTTTGAGCGCGGTGAAATCAACGCCCATGACGAGCGGATCAATATCTCAATTGACGCGATGACCTGAATCAGTCCCGCAATTCTCGCAAACCAGAGCAGCCAGGAAACCCAGCTTTCGGAATCCGATGCAGTTGATCCAATATAAGATGGGATTACAAGCCAGACCACTATCGCGGAGAATCTCATCCATACCGCAAGCGGCGGCGGCTCATCAATCTTTTCGGATTTTATGCGGGTTGCGATTTTCGAACCAAGCCACCACAGGAACGCTCCAAGCAGCACGTTAAATACCAGTCCGATATATGCCCACGCGGACCATTCCGGCGACGGGGTCGGTGTCAGGATCATCACCCATGCCGCGAGGATCACAAACGCAAGTCCGCCGACCATGAGCGACAGCGGACGATGAAACTTCTCGAACCGCGCTTCCTCATCCCGTAGTTCCTTCAGGGTTTCCTCATCCTGAGCCTCCGATTTAACACGTCGGAAATCGAGAGACCAGACCAGGTCTCCTGTTACAAGCGCGAGGATCGCGAGCATGATCGCCGTGACAAGCGCGCCCGGAAGGTTCCTCGCAAGACCGATCCAGCCGATAGCTATCGCAAGGATGATGGAGACGGCAAGAAAGATTTCCGGATCAATCCGAAAACCGCCCCGCGATACTTTCAGGGACTCTTTTATTTCACTGCCCTCAGTCATTCAGCCGGCAATTATACGCCAACGATTACCGCATTGCAGAAGTTACTCCCTCATTACAGAAGTTACTCTCTTACAACTTCGACATCCACATTGTCATTCACATACAGCCCGATTACCTTCGCATTGAAACCCCACGACTTCACGACTTCCATCGCCTTATCGATCTGCTCAATCTGCACTTCCTTGGGAACCGGATTCCCCGCGCAGTCGTCATGACCGATCACCGCGATTATTCCCGACCCATGCCCGTTGACCGATATCCCTACCCGCACTTTCATCGTTTCAGTCAGTACCTCGTTGCCTTCCGCGAGATGCTTTATCGGTCCCGGCTCAGTAACAGCATCGACAAAGTCCACTCCATGCTCACTCTTGAACCAGTTAATAACCGGCTCCTGCACACGTCCATCCATGCAGTTGATCGCGGTCGCAAATTTTCCATCAGCCATTTAATTTTCTCCCGATTTATTTTGTTGTCAGGACCAGATTATGAGAATTATTTCAATTAAACGCAACATCCTTCATGATTAATACCAATTCCACAAAATAAGTATTTGTTCTCGTAGCGCAGACTGGCAGTTTGCAATAGCCTGGGAATGTTGAAAAAAACTCCGGTACCCCACCCTTTAGGGTGGGTGGAAGACGCATGATTTCAGGGATCACCCACCCTTCAGGGTGGGGTACCGGAGCTATTTTTAGACCATTTTTAGAAAGCAAAAATTTATTCATATCCGGGGACATTTTATTTTTGCCCTCTACAATGATGAATTAATCGGGGATCTGCGGGGCAAAAAAAAGTGTCCCCTCAATCAAACAAGAGTTAATTACCAAGTTTGGTCTTACATACTTCCAATAGTCCCAGCCTGCCGGTAGAATTTAAAAAAAAGCCCATCGCGGGGCTTTGTTTTTAATATCTATAATACTTCCTGTTGTGATTACAATTTACTTCAACGCGAAACGTGTGAATCTCCGTACTTTCACTCCGGCAATATTCTGCTGTTTGATGAAATCCTTGACCGAAATCTTCGGCTCCTTTGCGTAAGCCTGTTCGAGCAGGCATTCCTCGGAGTAGAATTTGCGGAGCATACCCTCGGCGATTTTCGGGACGATATGCTCGGGTTTTCCCTGTTCACGCGCTTTGTCCTCGGCGATCTCGCGTTCCTTTGCTAGGATATCCTCGGGGATATCCTCAGTATTGATAAAGTCGGGATCGGCGAACGCGACCTGGAGCGCGAGTTCATGTACCAGCTCATTCGCCTTGTCTTTATCGGTCTCATTGTCGAAACCGATATCGATGAGCACTCCGACTTTTCCGGGAGGATGGATGTAGGCGTGAACGATGCCGGGCTGGTCTGCGGCGAATCGCACGGCTCTTTTAAGACCCATGTTCTCGCGGATTCTGCCGATTGCCTCATCTATTATTTCCTTGACGGTTTTCCCGCCGTCCGGATGCAGCTTGGTCTTATAGAGATCGGGACCGTCGGTAACCTCATCCGGACCGGCGCCGAGCACGTGAATGGCCAATGTCCGGGTTAATGCAACGAATTCCTCATTCCTGGCTGCGAAGTCGGTTTCGGTGTTGACCTCAACGAGCGAACCGGATGTCATGTCGTCATTTATTTCGGATGCGATGAGACCCTCTGCGGCAGTGCGATGCGCTTTCTTGGCGGCCACCTGAAGGCCTTTCTTCCGGATTAATTCCGATGCGGCGTTTAGATCTCCATCGGTTTCCTTCAATGCCTTCTGGCAATCCTGGAAACCTGCAAGTGTCTTTGCTCGCAAATCCTTTATTTCAGCGGGTGTAGGTTTATACTCAGCCATTTCTATTTGATCTCCTTTGATATCGTATTTGTGTTTAGTCTATTTATTCCCGCTCCTGTTCCTTCGTTCCGCTGACCTTTACTAGCTTGCCATCTCTGACATATGCGTCTATTCCACAAGGTGTGAACACATGTTACAGAGGCTTTTGATAATCCGGGGGCCTTTGCCACTAATCCCAGAATTCATCGGCTTTGACCTGCTTACCATAGCCCAATGAATTATCCACTCGAACAAACAGCGAATCAAGCCAACTCGTGTGTTTTACTCCCCACCTAACTGCACTGTGAAGCCAACCAGGTAGTTTATTAAACGGACACAC
>CBDUUJ010000429.1:0-2918 GCA_965370205.1 uncultured bacterium | reverse complement strand
TTTAACACTTCCGGGGTCCTACCTCGACATTTTATCGCCCGCCGGGGACGTCGCGGATTCCAATGGGGTAACCTGTTATCTTGTCGGTGGAATTGTCCGCGACCTCATCCTCTCTCATAAAAATGTCGATATCGACCTCCTCATTGAAGGTGATGGTATCCAGTTCGCTCATCATCTTGCCATCCCTCTGGGTGGACGGGTCGTGGAGAATGAACGGTTTCGCACAGCCAAGATTATTCTGGATGATGAATTCTCAATCGATGTCGCGACCGCGCGGGATGAATTCTACATTCGTCCCGGAGCGTTGCCGGAGGTCGAGGCCACCGGAATACGGGATGACCTCGTGCGTCGCGATTTCACAATAAACACCCTGGCGATCCAGTTGAATGCCCGCAAATGGGGACGGTTCATCGATCATTTCAGCGGCTTGTCCGACCTGAAAGACGGGCTGATACGCGTTCTTCATACCTTCAGTTTCGTTGATGACCCCACCCGAATTCTTCGCGCTCTGAGATTTTCGGAACGCTTCGGATTCAAACTTGAGTCACAGACCCGGGAACTCCTCAGGCGGGCGCTTTTAGAGGGTCGCCTCGATGATATCAGCCCCGAGCGTGTGCGCGATGAAATTTTGCTCTGCCTTCGCGAGGATGATCCGTGGTCGATATGCGGCCGGTTGTGCGAGGATGGCGTTTTTGGGGTCATTCACCAGTCGCTTTATCCTCCAACCTGCCTGGCTCATAAAGAAGACCCGGTAAAACCGGCTCTTGAGTGGCTTGCGAAATATATCCAACCGGATGAGCTTCCGTCAAGAGAGCTTTGTTACCTGGCATATCTGCTGAGCGAGACTCAATCCGCCGATGTCGACAGTTTCGTGAGCAATTACAAATTCGACCGCAGTATTATTGAGCTGGCTGAGACTCTTCCGAAATTCAGGGAGGCTCGCGACATGCTGGCTTCCATTATCGATAAGCCAAGTGACATTGTGTTCCTTGTCGAGAATCTTCCGATTCCCTTCTGGGTTGTGTTTATTGCAGGCAAAGACGATGGTAGCCCTGAAAGAGTGAATATTCATCGATACCTCACGGAACTGAAAGATATAAAAACGGAAATTGACGGGGACGATTTAATAAAAGCGGGATTCGAGCCGGGTCCTGATTTCGGAAAAGTATTGATGAAAATCAGACGGGCGAAGCTGGATGGCGAGGTTTCCACAAAAGATGAGGAGATGGCTATAGCACTGAAGCTGCTGGAAGGAGAACAGAATCCCAGGTGTTAATCGATAACACGCCCAATTATACGGTAAGTCCCGCTCAAACAGATACACATCCCACTTTTCGCCTCCAAAGTAATCGTCCGCTCCCTCTTTTTTAAAATGCAGAAGTCCCTGTATTGAATCCTTAACCTCGATATATCCAACATCCGGCATCGGCGACACATACGCTGCATGCCTGATTCCTTTATAGCGAAAAATTACGATCGCGGGAAGTCCTCTTTCGAAAAATTCATCGAATGCCAGATGTTCATGCGTGACATTAAATCTGAAATGCTCCCCTGTTTTTATTATTCCGTTGCCGCCTGTGCCCCTTGTATCCGTTCCTGAAATCACAGCAATCTCATAGGTGGTTGTATCGATCCCATGATCTTTCAGCAGCATGACAATGCTCGCCGGCACACATGTATAGCTGGTCTCCTGCTCCAGAATTCCGCTGTCATCCCAGTTATCGATATGTTTTGAGAGAGCATTAAGCGCCGATGCTCGCGCCCAGACAGCAACTCCAAACCATGCGGCTGCGAAAAGGGCAACTCCAATCATCCAGATAGCCCACTGTGGCAGCTTTCCCTTTACATAAAAACTCTTCAGGCTGTTATCGATCAGTTTCATTGATTTATATCAGCTTCATTGATTTATAATCAGTTCCATTGATTTATAATCAGTTTCATTGATTTGTAATCGTTTCCAGATTTCAACTATTATGACACACAAATAATTAATTTGTTCTAAATGATGCTGACTCCCAAATTATGAAAAAATCCGGGTGCCTGATCTTACCGTGACTCTCAAATTATGAGAAAAATACCGGTGCCGCCTCCAAACGGAGCGTCAGCGGAGTTTGGAGGTGCCTGATCTTATGGTGACTCTCAAATTCTCTTTGTACGGTATAATGCTCCCGTGGCGTCATATGTTACAGAAGCTATCGTTACCGCTTGCAGGCGTTACGGCGAAGCCGACCGTCTCCTCACGCTCATAACCCTTGAGCGGGGACGAATCAGCGCGATCGCGAAAAGCTCCCGCAAACCGAAAAGCAGCCTCAGAGGCGCCACCGAGTCATTCATCCGAGCGAAATTTCAGTTCGCAGAAGGAAAATCACTGGATATCGTCCGACAGGCTGAGGTTCTCGACGCGCATCTCGGCATCCGGGAGAGCTGGATACGTCTGCAGCTTGCGGGACATGTCGCCGAGATAGCCAATAAAATGTGCGAGGAGCGAATCCCCGATCCGGTCCTGTATGAGCTTCTCTTAATTGCACTTGACGGAATCAGCAATGGTCGAACCGATGCTCCCGCGAGATTCAAGGCGGGACTCCTTCAGCATATGGGTGTCTTTCCGGAACTTGCCGGATGCGAAAAATGCGGTTCTGAAAAGGTCAGGGGAGATGTTCACCTGAGTACCGGACATCACGGGTTTTTATGCGGCGACTGTGCGAAGGAACTGGGCGTCTGGCATCCGGTACCCATGAAAATTCTCTATATCCTGCATTCTCTCAGGAATGGAGATGAACAGGATGATATTGAGGGGGATCTTTTCACCGAGGCGGAGGATATCCTGACAACTCTCCTTCAGGTTTTTCTGCAGCAGGGATTCAAAACCGCGTCCGCCGCGAAACATGCGAGGGATTTCGAGCGTAAACGTGATAATA
>CBDUUJ010000428.1:0-2938 GCA_965370205.1 uncultured bacterium | reverse complement strand
AACCATGATAAAAGGCACCCATAAACATCAGGATGATGTGTATGGGCGCCATGCAATTTGAAATTTTCTCAATCTGTCTCATGGTGAGTTCTTTTTTTTCAACCTGAATCAAATCCTGTGAACGAATCGCCGACATCGTGCACCCAGTCGCTTCCGATATCTTCCAGACCCTGCAGAAGGTTGTCGGTCAGCTTCGGGCTGAACTCAGGGGCATCAAGTGTTCCGGAGATCGAAAACATAAACGATACACGGTTCATCGAGTCCGGAAGAAAATCCACGTAGCTTCCGAATTTCGGATGCCGTCGTGCCCGTTCAATCGGAACGGAAATCCCTCCATCCGCTGAAATCGTTTTATCGAACCCGACCTCGCCGTTGCTCTCAATCTGAAGATCTTCCGATACAAAATGAAAACGCTGAATTCTGATGATCGATTCGGTAATCCGTGCCCGGACCTCAAGATCGCTGTAGTCCGCCAGGTCTTCATCGGTTATCGGCGAGTCATTCGGAATTCCATGTGTAATCGTCATGAATCGATCCGAAAACGGCGTTAAAAATCTTCCACCGTTCGATGAAATTGTCACCGTGCAGGTTAATGCATCCGCGCTTGTGAAGTCACCGTTAGCCCGGACCGATCCAAAAAATTCGCCGGTCATTTCATATTTCAGATAGCCGTTTGTGCTGAGGTAGTCGGGAACATCAATCGATTCAAAATTGCAGACAGCCGACCAGTTGGGTATTTCAGAAAGCAGATTGATTCTGCAGGAACCCTCGATGTTTCCGCCGTATGCGTCGGCTGACACACCGGTGAGATCGATAACCCCGGCTGAATACGCGAAAGCTCCACTGGCGTCATCGATTGAAATATTTCCAAGGACTGTCTCATTCATTCTCATATTGCCGGTTATCATCATCCGGTCAATCGGACCATCGAACCGGATTTCCCCCAGGACTTTACCCTCCGGAAGGAATTCACTGTTCCTGAAAAGGGGATCGAGGTCCCTGAACACGCTGCGGAGATTAACCGGCTCACAGGAAATATCGATGTCAATACTGTCGGATGAATCGAGCGGATAGAATCCCTCAAGCGTTATCGGGGTTGTCAGGTATTCACAGAGCAGACGTTCAATCCGGATTTCTTCATCGGGGATCAATTCACCGTTTCCGGCGACCTGGTAGAAAATCATATCAACCGCTTCAATGATGCCGGGCAGATTTTTTCGGATCTCGATTACTCCGTTATCGCATGATATTTTCACACCGTTCTTATTATCAACGGCTTGAATAAATCCGGCATGGAGTAACGGATTTCGTTTTTTCGATGTTCTGAATTGCCATTCCGGAAGGAGGACCTTTCCATCCGCATCGATCTGCAGCGTGACATTGAAACCATCGATATGAACGCTGTTCGGGGTGAAATTACGCTGTAAAAGCCTGATAATCGAGAGCCTGCAGGTTATTTGATCGGCGCTGAGAAGCGGGAGATTGTCGATCTCCCTGTCTGAATAGACCATTATCCTTTCGAATGTGAAACCGCTCCAGAAGTCGCCCGACAGGGAGCCGATCCTGATATGTCCGTCCGATTTTTCCTCGATATCGCTCGTGATCCGGTCGCCATTTCCCCTGAGATAGAAACGCAGTCCGGGTCCCAGTGCGATCCAGATCAGTACCGGGATTAAAATGAGAATAAAAATCACGGTCCGGATTATTCGAACCTTTTTCATCTGCGCTTCCCTCTTCCCGTTCGACCTTCGGATCTGTCCGCACCGCCTGCGAGACGTATGATAAGGGTTTCCAGGGCGAGTTTTCCAGGCGGAATGCTCGGCATCGTTCCGCGCTTGATGTGCACGTCAGCCTCCATCAGGTGTTCAAGTAACTTCGGATAGCTGAACTGTCGGAATGTCCGGCATTGATGGATAACTTTACCCGCAACGTACGGATGAATGCCCAGTTCTCTGGCCATTATTTTCTGATCCTGTGGAACTCCCGCCTCCCTTGCCTGCGCAATCAGCCTGATCTGACGTGCGATCATCGCAAATATGTACGGTGGCGCGGCGCCCCGGTCAAGAAGATCGGATAGTTCCTCAAGAGCCTTATCTATTTGTCTAAGCCCGAGATAATCCACAAGCTGAAAAATTCCCGCCTCATAGCATTTGGTGACGACATTCTCGATATCCTCAACATCTGGACTTGCTCCCTGTCCGGCATACAGGGCAAGTTTTTCAAGTTCCATGAGAAGGTTTCCGCGATCCGATCCCACCCGCAGCGCGAATTTTTCAGCGACCCGCGCGTTCAGCCTGATTCCCAGGTGGCTCGCATGTTTCTGGATAAACTGTACCGCGTCGCGAATGCTTCCGGATGCGGGATCGAAAAACATAGCCTTGAAATTTTCGATTCTGCAGCCAGCTTTTTTCAATGCCCGATAGAATGCGGTCCTGCCGTCGAGATGACTGTTCTCCTCGACAAATATCAGAAGTGCGTCTTCCGGAAGCTCACGAAGCTGCTCGACCGCCCGAATAATCGATTCCGCCGATCCGCTCAGGTTACTTTCAGATTCATCTTCATCTCTTTCGGGTTTTTGAAATATTTTCTCTACCTTTTTTAATCCTGTGGCAACGACAACGCGCTGTCCGCCGAGAAACGGGATAGTCAATGCGCTCGCGACGACATCCGCAAACGATGTGCCGGTTTCACTCAGGTCATAGACTGAAAAGTTGAGGTTACCTTCGCGTTCGATGCCTTTAAGAAGCGCATCAAGCCGCTGGCGGATCTCATAGGAATCGGTGGATTTTGAATCGCCATGCAGTAGATAGATCGCCATCGTATTACGGAACAGAGTATACCGCACCATGTGCATTCGGGGCGACGTTTGCCGCATTTTCGTGCTATCCTTCCCGCCGTTATGACGATTTACCAGATACAGGATGATCCTGAGATAATA
>CBDUUJ010000427.1:0-2939 GCA_965370205.1 uncultured bacterium | reverse complement strand
CTGCGACTGCTCGATATGTTCAAGGCGGGGTTGTAGAAGATCGCGGGACGCGCTCACTCCGGGCGACGGGACGTCGCCCCTCCACAATGTCACACATTTGTTTTGCTGATATCGCATTTTTGATGTATTATTTTACCTGAGTCAGAAAACAGGTTATTAATTGAGCTTTGAGTTTTGCGCGGAGGATCCCCATGCGTGATTTATCTGTTCGGTTTCAGCGAGTTCTGAGAGCCGGTTTTGTCCTTGGTCTCATGGCAATTCTTATTATTGGATGCGGTGGAAAAGGTGATCCGGTGGTTCCCGATTACCAGGATTTATCTCCAGGTGGGAATTCGGGTGAATCATCCGGACTTGAGACAGGCCTGACATCGGGTTCTGTTTCTACAGGTCTCAGCGTGCTTGCGGGTAAACCGATTTATTATCCGGGAGAGGTTCTGGTCGTTCTGAATGATGGGGTCCTGTCGCCCGGCGCATCAATTATGCAGGGACTGCCGCTTAAACTCGTCGAGGAAATCAACTGCCGATGGGGAACGTTATACCGGCTCTCCATTACCGACGGGACATCCGTAGAGGATATGGTCAGCCAGTTAAAGTCTGATTCGCGGGTGCGTTTCGCCGAGCCGAATTATATTTATTATTCTACTGAGGCTCCATATTTCCCCAATGACCCAATGTGGGCCTATACGGATGATCCGGACGACCCGAGGGACAGCGCGTACGATCAATGGGGCCTATCGATGATCGGCGCGAGTATTGTCTGGAATGAGTCGAACGGTTCCGGGGATGTCGTCGTGGCGATAATGGATACAGGCGTGAGGTTCAATCATGAGGATCTGAACGAAAATATCTGGATCAATGAGGACGAGATCCCTGATAACGATATCGATGACGATTTGAATGGCTATATAGATGACTGGTGGGGCTGGAACTGCTGGGATGATAATAACGATCCGTACGATGACGGGGCTTATGCTCATTATCACGGTACTGCATGCAGCGGAGTGACGGCAGCGGTGCAGGACAACGAGCGCGGGGTTTCGGGAGTCGCTCCGGGAGTGAAAATAATGGCGATCAAGGTCGACCTCACCGGAGCAGGCAATCTCGCATCGAATGTCGTCAAGGGAATGAGCTACGCATCGGTCAATCGTGCCGACATTGTCAGCATGTCCTTCAGGACGTACGAATATTCGGACATCATGAAAGTGGCCTGCGATGACGCGTGGGACAGCGGCAATGGCGTGATCCTGATGGGGGGGATCGGTAATGAGAGCATCACCGATGTCTGCTACCCGAATGGATACAGCTCGGTAATGGCAATCGGCGGAACATGCCCGTTTACAGATTATTTAAATCCGAGAGATGAGAAGCGGATAACTGCGTATGATGACGGCTATTACTGGGGATCGAATTATGGAGATCATTTAACTGTAATGGGATACGGTGCCCAGTATACGACCACACACGGTGCGCATTACGACAGTTACTGGGATGGTTACACATATGATTTCTTCGGCGGGACCTCCTGCGCGACCCCGTTCTCCGCGGGTGTTATGGCGCTGATCCGCTCATATTTCCCAACAGAAACCCCGTCATGGTCCTGGGAGAGAATCGAACAGACAGCGGACGATCTTGATGTGCCCGGCTTCGATATTCAGACCGGACATGGACGGGTCAACGCTCTCCGGGCGGTCTATGGCTCCGACAGGTATTCCGACCTTGAAGACCCGCTGGGATTTGTACCGCTGGAATTTCCCGATGTGCAGGTTTTCGACACAATCCATGATGTTCCGGGCAACCCATACCAGGATGTTGAGGACCTTTACCGCTTAACCACAGTCGCGGAGGGTTACCTGATAATCGATCTGGACATTTTTACCTGGGGTGAAAACCTGGACATTGCGCTTTATTCGGATGAAGGACTGACAAACCTGGTAGAGGCATCGACCGGCGCAAACCATTATTATTCAAGCACCGAGTCGATTTTTATAGACGTTAACGCAGGTGTGGAGTACTTCCTGAAGGTTTACTCGCCGGAATCCGGAGGCTCGACCACATACGGCCTTAGAATTCACAACGCATCGAACGATCTCATTGTCACCGGCGAAAGCATTACACCTCCGTTTATTCATCATGAGGGCGTAATTATCCCGTTCCTGAAACTGACCTGCGATGTCGGCTACCAGGCGACGCTGGACGAAATCATTATCAATAAATCAGGAACGCTTCCCAACCCGAACTGGGCGAAGGTCCAAATATATGAGGACACCGATCACAACGGCATTTTCGATGATACTGATGCACTCATCGGTGAGGAAATTCCCCCCATGACAAACCGCGCCGTTTTCAGCGGATTTGATATTCCATGGACCTACGAGACGCCTCTTGTTCTCTTTGTCGCATGCGATGTCTCCGAAACCCTCAATGAATGCACAGTGCGCCTTTCTCTTGAAAGCTACAAGGATTTTGCCACTGAGGAAGGCATCGAAGGACACTACACGCAATTCCCGATAATGAGCGACTTCGTTGAGATCGGTACCGACAACGATCCGCCTTTCTGGGTCACGACAATCGGCGCACAGACGACCGAGCCTTATTATGCCAGCGCTATTGTCGGCTGGAATGAAGCGGACGATCTTCTCACGCCGCCGGTCCTGTATAACGTCTACTACACCGATACGCTCCCGTTCGATATCGGTACTGCAACAAAATTCACTCATGTTCCCGCAGGCGCGGGTGATACGACTGATTTTGAATACAAGGTCTATAACCTTCCCAAGGATATTGAGCATTATTTCGTCGTTCGCGCCGAGGATCAGGTCGGAAACGAGGATGACAATCTTGTTGTTGTGAGCTGTATCCCGGGAAGTGGTGGTAACCCGACCGAGCCGGAGATATTGGCCTCATTTGATCTTCATTATCCATACGACCTCGCGCTTGAC
>CBDUUJ010000426.1:0-2940 GCA_965370205.1 uncultured bacterium | reverse complement strand
CTGTCCAGGGTATCAACAATTCAGGCCGTCGGGTAGGATAATGGATTTGAATGTCGGATGCAAGGGATGGAAGAATTTTTTTATATGCAGTTTGATGGCAGCTAAAAGTGATTTATCAAATTTGATCAACTGGTCTTGAATAATCGCTGTAACGACTAATGAATTGCTCTGCAAAGTCTACAAAGCGCTGTTTGGTTTTTTTCTTTTTTATTCTAGCCATGCGGCTTTATATGGAACACACGATCGCCGATCATTTTCATCACTGATGCCGATTTCCAGTAATTAAGGTGGTTGAGCAGAGGAGGCTGTTTCAGTAATGTCGGCCAGTCGTGGTGATTAACAACTTCACCATACCTGTGCAGACTTGAAGAGACAACATCGGTAAAGCACCAGATATTGTCCCAGCTAACATGATGGAATTGGGAATTCTCATTATTTTTATCAACAATGCCCTTCAGATCCGCAAGTATCCCCTGATAGATAGGGTCGCTGATATGAGAGCGGTCCCGCCAGTAATACCAGATTTTTTCCAGCGGCGATCCGACCGTATAAAGCTGCTTTATGCGTTTCCGGGCATCTTCGGTACCATTGTGTTTTTCCCCATCATGGAAAAGCGCCCTGTTAAGCGCATCATAAGCCACAGCAGAACCCAGACTATGCGCAACGATCACAATGTCATCATAAAAAAACTCCTCACTATCCTCACCGTTTTTCAGCAATTTTTTTCTCCTGACCAGGTATCCAAGCTGCCTGAGTGTCTTCTTGATTATCTCCCTTCGGACATTGATATCTTCTCTCACCTCAAAGTCGGATACATATATTGCCACATCACCAAGAAAGCCAACAAGGAATTTTTTCAGAATGAGTACAAGAAACAAAAACAGGATGTATATCAACAATACGGGGATAAGACCTGAGTACCCTATCAATAATAAGACATATATAAAAAATATATTTACACATATTATTGAAATGAGTCTGGATATATTCCCCCCGAGCGTAAATCCCACTAAATCGTAAACCACAACACAAGAAAGCAGGAAACCAATAACGGTAGCAAGAAAACGATATATGTCATAGTTAATCCAGAAATCAATCTGGAAACTTAAAATCTTTTCCAACAAATTCTCACATAATAAATAGCCCAGCCCCAGAACAATAACAGCCGCTATGAATACAAGAATGAATCTCAGGATTTCAATCAGATAATTATTCCATTTCACTTTTGGATCTTTAAGCGCCGGCGCGCCTCTGAACAGGAGCGGCATTGTAGACATGATCCACATTAGCATTCGCATAAAATTCGTTTTGCCGGCTGTAATCGGCGCCCAATAGACCTCGTATATATCCACTTTAACCGTTTTATCCCTTTCAGGCACATTATCTTCAGCAGGTTTCGGGGGAAGAGAGAGCGTAATTCGGGCATCGAAATGCCCCTCATCTTTATATGTCTCAACTCCAAGTTTCAGGTCTTTGCCGATTTCCACCGGTTCATCCTGGAACATTTCGCGACTCTTGCCTGAGGGATCCTGAAATATTTTTTTCAAATCCCCGGTAAGACCGGCACCCTCCCTGAGATAAGGAGCGGGGACTCCTTTTTCAAGCAGGCCATTCACGAAATCGACCATCTGCTCGAATCTTCGCTGCTCTCCAATTCCATGTATGAAGAGCACCGCGCGTTGCACTACATTGTCGTTTTGTATTTCAACGACCGGGTCTTTTAACGTTGCATTCTTTGGCATCGTGTCTTCCTCTCCTTACGGGGTGTTATTGTCAAACAACTCCGCCTGCTCCTCATCGCCCTTTCCCAGTGGATATTCCATCTTTAAATGCTCGCACCCTCCCCTCGTGATGCACCGGCCTCTCGGTGTCCGCTGCAGAAATCCGATCTTCAACAGAAACGGCTCCATCGTGTCGGTGATCGTGTCTCTCTCCTCGTTCAATGTTGCCGCGAGCGTTTCAATCCCGACCGGACCGCCGTCGTAGTATTCGATTATCAATTGCAGAAATCGTCGATCGAGCGTATCCAGACCCTTTTCATCGATTCCAAGTCCATCGCATGCGGTGATGGCGACATCACCGGTGATCGTCCCGTCACCTTTCACCTGCGCCCAGTCCCGAACGCGTTTCAGAACCCGGTTCGCGACTCTCGGAGTGCCCCTCGACCTTTTCGCTATCTCCTTCGCGCCGTCAGGACTAAGCTCGACATTCAGGACTTTCGCCGACCGGTTCAGAATCGTCTCAAGCTCATCGACTGAATAAAAATCGAGATGATTGATGATCCCGAATCGATCTCTCAACGGACCGGTCAGAAGCCCGGCTCGTGTGGTCGCGCCGATAAGAGTGAACTGCTCCAGTGGAAGCTGGATACTTTTCGCGTGCGGACCGGTTCCGATGAGGATATCGATCCGGTAGTCCTCCATCGCCGGGTAGAGAGTCTCCTCAACGATCCGATTCATGCGATGAATCTCGTCAATAAACAGCACATCCCTCGGACCGAGATTCGTGAGAATCGCCGCGAGATCCTTCGCCTTTTCAAGAGTCGGACCGCTGGACGTGATGAGATTGACATCAAGCTCGGTCGCGATGATATGCGCGAGCGTGGTTTTTCCCAGTCCGGGAGGCCCGTAGAAAAGCACATGATCGAGCGCTTCCCCGCGTTCCTGCGCGGCCTGAATCGAAATCGAAAGAGTGTCCTTGACCCGTGTCTGCCCGACATACTCATCGAGACGTTTCGGCCTGAGGGAAGGAAGCTCCACCTCGTCCTTCTGTTTTTTCGATTGAATTATCCGCTCAGCCATTGCACGTCATAATACAGGATTTCTGTTATCTTAACCATATGCCGGCTGGAAGCCAGCGTTACGATAAATTATGCTAAAATACCTGCTTAGATGACCGGATCACTTTTTGATAATCTAAACCAACGTGAAATCCCTCTCG
>CBDUUJ010000425.1:0-2974 GCA_965370205.1 uncultured bacterium | reverse complement strand
AAAACCAGCACCCATCGGTATCGGGTATAACTTTATCAGATGGTATGTTCCGAAAAGTGAACAGAGGTATGTTATGACAAAATAAAGTTGTAACTACTCACGTAGTCAGTCTGTCTCGACGAGTCGGGATTAGGCGGAAGGTAGATAGGCTAAAGGCTGTTAGTTTTTTTTGTAACCTAAATGCCTTCAGCCTACAGTCTAAACAACCTGAATAGTTACGCTTTACTTAGTGAACGCAAACCCCTCCTCGGTAAGGAGTGACAGACAGGCTTCCACCACCTCGGCATCGTAGAGGATTCCCTTATTCTGTGAAATTTCCTCTATAGCCTTGTCCTGCCCCAGAGCCGACCTGTAAGGACGGTGGGACACCATTGCTTCAACCACATCAGCCACTGCGATAATCTTTGCCTCGATATACATTTCTTTTCCGCTGATGCCCTGAGGATATCCTGAGCCGTCTACCCTTTCGTGGTGTTGAAGTACGATCTCTGATATAGGCCAGGGGAACTCTATCCCTTTTAATATATTGCTGCCTACCTCCGGATGAGTCCTGATCAGTGCCATCTCATCTGAAGTAAGCAGACCCGGTTTGCTCAGGATCTCGGCGGGAATCTGGATCTTGCCGACATCATGTATGAGTGCCGCCATTTCTACCCCTCTCACCTCTTCTGATGAAAGGCTCATCTTCCGGGAAATAGCGGAGGCAAGTTGTGCCACACGCTGTTGATGACCGGCCGTGTAAGGATCTCTTACCTCGACTGTGAATGCCAGTGTCCTTATGGTTTCTTCCAGCATATTCTGTAATTTGTCGTAGCTTTTTTCCAGTTCCAATCCTGTTGCCTTACGATCTGTGATATCGCGTATAACCCCCCGGAATCCCGCCGGTCTGCCTGACGAATCCGACAGCAGGGAGGCGGACAGATCATGGATTCGTATGCTTCCATCTTTTCGTATGATCTCGTAATCCGCAATCTTTGCGGGTTTTCCCGTGTCATATATCTCGCGGAATGTCTCGTAGGCTTGTTTTGATGTCTTCGGGGTTGTGTATTCTCTATTGTTCATCCCCATTAATTCTTCCTTCGGGTAGCCCATTATCCTGCACAGTGCGTTATTGAAAAATATGAGATTTCCGGAAAGGTCAACCTCAAAATAGCCCTCCTCGATACTTTCGAGTATGCTGCGGTACCTCTCCTCGCTTTTCAGCAGCGTCTCCTGGGCATGCTTGCGTGCACTGATGTCTCTGGTAATGGAGAAAAAGCCCGTGCGCCCTCCATCGCTGTTCCTCAGAAAGCTGTTTTTGGTTTCAGTCCATATTGTGGAACCGTCTTTTCTGATCAGTTCCAGTTCCATGGGAGCATCCCGTTCAGACGCACTTCGTTCCGCATGCTCTGTTATCCATTTGTGTACTGTATCGGAAAAAGTATCCATGGACCCGGGCGCTATTACACGTTTTAAGTCGGATTCCTTCCAATGGCTTAAAATTTCATTTATTTCTTCACTGTTATAGCCAAGGAGATTATTAATGGACGGATTCACATAGATAAGGTTAAGGTTCATGTCCCACACGGTGATCATATCTTTCACCGTCTCGATGATTATCCTGTTGAGATCGTCGTGTTTTGACAGGTCATTCGCGTTGTCTTTCAAATGTACATAACCTCCTTTAAATATGCGCAGGATTCAGTATATTGCAATCTCATAAAGTCAAGTCTGGCGCAATAAAAAAAGCTTCGCTATTCCGACATGTCGGAATTATAATGGAGAGAAACTTGTAGAATAGCTGCTCAGGTATCAAATACTAATCTGTGTTTTTACTGCATGGGTAGGGGAGGTTTTAACCTCCCTTCACTATCGGGCGACTGAAGTCGCCCCTACCCACTATTTTGATAAATGTTAAGTAATATGAAACACTTGCAACACATTTGCAAATTTAAGTTACTTGGAAGTCGATAGAAAAGTAATTCCGATACGTCGGGACAGATTCAAGGACCACAAATTCTATACCCCCGACTTCAAATTATCTATGAGGTATTTTTTGAATATCTTGTAATCTGCGGGCAATTCCAGGGATTTCCCCTTCCTTTCATCAATCCCCTTCATACTGTCCGGTACCTCGGGCGTGATTCCGAGAAGTTCCACAATCTCGTCCGGAAATTTTGCGGGATGCGCTGTTTCCAGTGACATGCAGAGCGGAAAATCGCCATATTGTTCGAGATATGCTTCAAGCCCCCGCCATCCCACCGCGCCGTGAGGTTCCAGAATTACACCATATCTTTCATATGTCTTTTTAATGCATTTTTTTGTTTCTTCATCAGATATGTTTACCGAATAAATGTTCTCCCTTATTGCCTCGATATCGGGATAGACATGGACTTTCCCCGTCCGGTCAACCGTGCCACCGTACAATTCGAAGAAGCGGGCGAGATTGCTGGGATGACCCACATTCATGGCGTTTGAGATACATGCCAGCGATGGAGATAACTTTTCATATATTCCCTCTTTCAAGAATCGCGGGAACTCGTAATTTTCATTTGTGGGCATGATCAATTTTTTTACCGGCAGACCCATGCGCCTCGCGTACTCGCATCCCAGGGCGTTGCCGAAGTTCCCCGAAGGAACCGATATAACGATACTTTCTCCCTTCCGGCATAATTGCGCGTAAGCGTAGAAGTAGTAGACCATCTGTGGAAGTATTCTCCCGAAATTGATGGAATTCGCCGAGGTAAAATTGAGATACTCAAGTGACGGGTCGGAAAATGCCTGCTTGACAAGATCCTGGCAATCATCGAATTTTCCATTGATGGAGATAGCGCGAACATTATCACCAATTGTGTCAAGTTGCTTTTTCTGCCTCCCGCTTACTTCATCCTCCGGGTAAAGGATATTCACATCAATTCCTTCGACACCCTTGAACGCCTCTCCGACGGCGCTGCCTGTGTCACCCGAGGTCGCGACCAGCACATTCAGCATTTTA
>CBDUUJ010000424.1:0-3012 GCA_965370205.1 uncultured bacterium | reverse complement strand
GTCCGAAGCGGAGTATCCTGTTCATATGTTTCTCCGCTGAAGAATTGGGTGTGCTCGGATCATCCGCATACATCAAGAACCCGCTCGTCCCCACAGAGAATGTATCCGCGATGATCAACATGGATGAGATCGGAAGAGTAAGACCGGATGAGGAAGGTGTGCCTATTTGCTCGGTACATGCCACGGTCAGCGCATTGGAATGGGATGAGATAATTCCTGATGTCACCCCGGACGGCCTTGTCGAGTTCAGGCAGCTTGCCGACCCGATCGGTGGGGGTGACTATACGAATTTCTATCTCGAAGGTATCCCGGTGTTGAATTTCTTCTCCGGCCTGCACGAGGACTATCATCGTCCGACCGATGATGCCGACAAGATCAACTATGAGGGTGAAGCATCGGTGATCGGCGGGATTTATGAAATCATCGGGAAGGTTGCCAACTATCCCACCTGGCTCACGTTCCAGGAGGGGGATATTTCTTCCGGGCAGTTCTCACAGGATGTCGGCACCAAGGTCAGTGACGGTGTATATCTCGGTACGATACCCGACTTCGGTAACACCGAGGGTGGTTTCCGTATTGCTGGTGTCAGTCCGGGAAGTCCCGCGGAAGTTGCAGGGCTTAAGGGCGGTGACCAGATATTGCGCTTAGGGGAATATGATGTGTCGGATATCTACAACTACACATTCGCGCTGGGGGAATATGAGCCGGGGGATACGGTTGTGATTGTCGTTTTACGGGATGGGGAAGAGTTGTCGCTGGAGGCTACGTTTGGGTCGCGTGGGGAATAGATTAATTCCCGGCTTCCCCTGCTCGGTTAGTTTTGTAACTTCATCGATTAACAGCCTTACCTTTTCTCGCATTTCCTCTTACATATCAGAAGCCTCCGTTATAGCTTCGAAGCCAAAAACTCAATCTGGTTTGTTGAGAATCATCCAGGGAGCGGTTCCCACGAAGCTAATGCGGAAATGATAGCAGGGATTAACCCTTCTGCAAATCAAAGGTTTCAGGAAAGGCTCCAGAAGGTCTTATTCGTTGTCCAGGATTCAGTGATTTGAAAGAGAGGGATCGGCAAGCATTATCTGGAACTTATATGAGATAAAAACCGACTCCCGACAGTCAACCTGTCGGAAGCCTTTTAAACCCAATCGTCCCTTTTTACCTCACAAACTCCTCAAAATCTATAATGTATACCTAATAAAGAATGCCTCTTATTGGGTAACTGGTACCTCCTGATGATTTTAGCGTATTTGGTGTAATCCGGGTAAATGTAGCTTCCGAAGGACCGCTACCGATGGGCCAATTAGAATGTTTGACAACTACCGTATCCCCATTCACCGACTTCACTACCGCAACATGACCATATGGCAATACGCCCAGATCAAATACCACGATGCATCCGATTGGCAGCGAGTTGATGTTCCAAGCCTTGTCTGTGTTCGTCACAATATCCATCCATCGATAAGCGTGACGACCATAACTGACATTGAAATTTAATTTCCAATTCTTGTCACAATACCAGTGGGTGTCGCTGAACCACGTACATTCTGGATAATCAAGTCCGTTTGGGCTCTCCGGGATCCATTGTTCAATGCATGATTCAATTCCGCCACTGCAGTCCTCAGCCCCACCACCACTTGTATAGCAGATCGATCCATTTATAAAATCCTGTCTAGTATTGCTACCACCATTAGGGTACTCATTTGTCAACGGACATCCATATTCACCCATTTCACCACTTGCGAGCCAGAAATCATATACATACCCACGGATGTGGTATGCACCGAAACCAGCTTTCTGAGCAATGATCCCACATTCAAACTGCTGCCATTCTGCTTGATAATATCCACCATTAATATTATCCGGATACCAGGCGACGAGCTCACGATCATCAATCATTAATCCAATATAGCTATCAGCGTAGTGTTCACCTTCAATCAAGCCTGGGGCTTGCCCCCATTCAGTGAAGAAATCGTCATAAATACAATAAGCATCATAAGAATTGGTAAGGTAATTTACCGAACCGTTCTGGAAAGCAGCCCACCAGAAATCCTGCCCCGGGCTACATCCGATCCATGGGTTGGAATTACTGAAATTAGTGTAACCATCACTTTCCGTCAGATTGCCAAGGACGCCGTTTTTTCCACCCATCGATTCCCACTTTGCGCATATCTCATCCGAATACGAACCCGAGAGATTGCATTCGTCCTCAGCCCAGCCCTCATCAGGTTCAGAGAGTTCGCTATTGTGGTCTTTACCTTTTGTTTTCATTTTGTACCAATAATGCACTCCGGGATAAACGGTAGTGTCATCCCAATACCAAGAGGCTACAGATACATTTTGAATAAAATCATAGCTGCCGTACTGGGAGTCTGACCGATTGATATCATAACTTGCAGCACCAATAGCGCCATTCCACGTAATCCTCACTTTATCGGGGTAAGTATCTTCGGTCGCTTGAACATCGATTGGCGGCAAAATCTTTCGCCATCCTGGATTGGAGTTGGAGGGCTCACTATTGTAGTCTATACCTTTTGTTATAATTTTGTACCAATAATCCACTCCGGGAATAGAGGTCGTGTCTTCCCAATGGTTATAGTTAGAAGGGCTTGTATTAATCGTGTTATAACTGCCGTACTGGGAGTCTGCCCGCTGGATATAGTATTTATCGGCTCCATCAGCGCCTGTCCATGTAATACTCACATAACTGGAGTAAGTGCCATCAGTCGCCTGAACATTTTCCGGTGGTAAAATCTTCCGCCATCCTGAATCGGAGCTGGAGGGCTCACTATTGTGGTCTATACCTTTTGTTATAATTTTGTACCAATACTCCACTCCGGGAATAGAGGTCGTGTCTTCCCAATGGTTATAGTTAGAAGGGCTTTCATGAATCGTGTTATAGCTGCCGTACTGGGAGTCTGCCCGCTGGATATAGTAACTATCGGCTCCAGTAGCGCCGGTCCATGTAATACTCACATAACTGGAGTAAGTGCCATCAGTCGCCTGAACATTTTC
>CBDUUJ010000423.1:0-3014 GCA_965370205.1 uncultured bacterium | reverse complement strand
GGTAATCCCAGCATTTATCAACCGGTCATCGATGGCTGGTACCACCGCATCGTCACGACTGGTGGATGACCCCAAGCGGATATGTTATTCACAAGCACAGGCATGCACCCACAAACTGGCACGGTGTCGAGGTGTTTCAGGCATTCGAACCTGAACCCAAACCGTAGCCTGCATGTTCATGATGGATTTCGACAAATCGCCCCGGCCCGTCCGGGGCTTTTCCTGACAGAAGTTCCGGATCGTTGCGCCTGGACAAATGACGAACCTATCGTCCTGTTCGCGGTCGCGGATATCTCTCCTGATGCGGACATCGGCTCGACTATGCAGATCAGCCTCGAAAATTATAAAGACATAACATTGAGAGAGGGAATAATCCCGGACTACTGGAACTTCCCGATTGTTTCTGACTATATCTTATGTGGTGGAGTAACCCGGAAACCCATTTTCGCAAGGAGGTTGCGCACTTCAATATTTTGCAGAAATGGATTCCCGGTCTACATCAGATAATTTCCGACTCGATTATAATGGAGAAAGAAAAATGAAAAAACGAATCGTAAAACATGCAATAGGATTTCTGGCAATTATTCTTGCATTTTCTTTTACGAGTAGTAGTTGCATTGAACGTGACTCACCTGCGGTATCTATCCCTGACCCGAATCTCCGAGCGGCTTTTTGCGAAATATTTGGTGGCCGGGATGAAGATATCACTGAATACCGACTTGGGCGATTAAGAGTGCTCGATCTCTCGAATCGGGATATTACCAACCTTGATGGTCTCCAGTTTTGTACGCGTCTGAAAGAACTGGATCTCAGGGGAAATGACATAATTAATTGGACATCATTAACTGATCTTGCCGGAGTAGATGTCATCTATGATTTTAAATTCAAGGACTCGGATACTGAAGATAAAATACGGCAACTCATTGGAAAACCGGACGGCGTCCTGGAATTTTCCGACT
Organism: uncultured bacterium; assembly: GCA_965370205.1. Lineage (GTDB taxonomy): Bacteria > JAJVIF01 > JAJVIF01 > JAPKYR01 > JAPKYR01 > CBDUUJ01. The sequence goes on along the minus strand of CBDUUJ010000423.1, from coordinate 2,055 downwards.
TCAGACAAATATATTCCCTTGATTTTACTGAACTTGGAATCCATAGCTTTGAGTATCTAACTTGCTGTGTAAATCTGGAAAAATTACATATTGACTCTGGACGTTACCATTACGATTATAGAATCGACGATATTTCTTTCATAACTTCTCTACCAAATTTAAAATCTTTAAACTTGGGTAGTCTTATTCGAATCGATGAAAATAACGGGTTAAACCCTCTTGCCTGTATGACTAATCTCGAGGAACTCCGGATTTCCATCTCAGAGTATTCCAGAATTACTAATATCTCACCGATCGCAAAATTAACAGGTTTACGTGAACTAAGCCTTTTCACAGGCAGGGATATTAACATTCAGGATCTCGCCAGTTTATCAAACCTTGAAGTATTGGAGTTATGTGGACCCCATGTGAATGATATCAGTGCATTGGTCAATTTCCCTGAACTCCGAGTGCTTAAATTACGCGGTCATAGGTTAAATGATATCAGCGTCCTTTCTGAACTTACAAACATGGAAGAACTTAACCTGGGTTCTGGACCTTTACGATCAAATGATATCAGCGACATTTCCCCTCTCGCAGAACTTACTAAGTTGAAAGTACTGACTATCGCTGGTTGGAAGATATCCGACCTTTCACATTTATCCGGACTTGTTAACCTGGAAGAACTTACGATTCAAAAAACAAGTGTGTCTGATCTTGGTCCACTTACATCTCTTGGAAAGCTAAAATTTTTACAGCTTAATGATAATTTTCGTCTTGAAGATATCAGTCCAATTTCCAATCTTACCTCTATCAGAGAATTAAATTTGTGGCAGCATAGAATCACTGATTTCAGCCCCTTGTCAGGACTTCACAATCTAACCAGCCTGAATATTTCACCTGACGATATTACTTCAGCTGCTGGAAACCCGGAGATTCTTTATGACATAAGCCCGATTGGAGAAATCACAAGCCTTGAAACACTCTTTTTCGCGTCAACCAAATTTATTACTATTGATCCACTGGGAAAACTTATCAATTTGAAATCACTAAGATTCCTATCCTGTCCTGTCGATGACATATCCGCAATTGGCAAACTGACTAACCTGACTTCACTGAAGATCGAATATTCCGGAATCAAGGATATAACACCCATTTCAAACCTGACTAATCTGGTCGACTTAGACCTTAGAAGTGGTGAATATTCAGATCTGGATCCACTATCTGGAATGCACAAACTAGAGAAATTATATGTGGATGGTGCAGTTCTTGATAATATTAATGGTCTCTCTGGTTTAACAAATCTGAAGTGGATAGATCTGGGCAGACTGAATACGACTGACTTATCAGCGCTGGGAACATTGTCATCACTTGAATTTATAGAATTCAGTTGCCCGGAGCTTAATGATCTTTCGGTTTTTATGAATTTACCGAATATGCAACATATTAATGGACGATTCGGGCAAAATCCCGGGGAACCCATGCGATCCCAGATTGAGATTCTGGAATCAAGAGGTGTACGTGTTTATTAAAAAATTCCCTGGAAGCGTTCACCATTTGAACCAGATAAGATAATAAATAGATTCCCCACCTACCCCTGATACTTCCGACTCCTCTTGCCCCTTCTCTTAAGCTTTGCCGATCTTGCCTGGCCGGGCGTTGATGCGCGTTTGCGACGTTTTTTTCTTTGCGATTTCGATTCGACCTGTCCCGTAAGGAATTCCTCAAGAGATCTGATTTCATCGCGTAATTCAGCCGCGTGCTCGAAATTGAGATCGTTCGCTTCTGTGAGCATTTCCGAACGTATCATATCGATAATCTGCGGAAGCTCATCGCGGGTAATTTCCACGCCCTCGAAATTGATCGTGTCGCCCGTCACAGCCTCGACGGACTCATCGGCTTCCATGTCGGACGCGATATCCCGTATCTCCTTCACGACCGTCGTCGGCGTGATCCCGTGCTTTTTGTTGTAGGCTGTCTGGATTTTCCGACGTCGCTCGGTTTCATCCACAGCAGCCTTTATCGCGGGCGTGATCGTGTCGGTCATCCCGCTGATGATTCTCTACCTCGTGTTCC
>CBDUUJ010000422.1:0-3017 GCA_965370205.1 uncultured bacterium | reverse complement strand
CCCAGCAAGAGAAATGCCGGGCTGCTAATGCAGATTTCGGGATGCTAATGCAGATTTCGGGATGCAAATGCAGATTTCGGGATGCAAATGCAGGTTTTGGGATGCAAATGCAGATTTCGGGTTGCTAATGCAGGTTTTGAGCTGATAATGCAGGTGTAATGGATGGGGCAGACCGTCGTTGAAAAAGTGCTGGCTGCGCATGCCGGCGTCGATAGCGCAAGTGCAGGCGATATCCTCAGATGTCGGCCCGACCTTGTCATGGGTCACGATCTGACCGTTCCCCATGCGCTGAATGTTTTCAGACAGATCGGAATCGAAAAGGTCAGGGACCCCGATAAACTTGTCTTTATCCAGGATCATTTCCAGCCCGCGAAGGATGTGAAATCCGCCGAGCTTGCCAGGACGATGCGCGAGTTCGCCCGCGAGCAGGGAGTGAAGCATTACTACGAAATCGGGTATGGCGGAATATGCCATATTCTGATGCTGGAGAAGGGGCTGGTTCGACCGGGGATGCTTATCGCCGGCGCCGACAGTCACACGATCACCATGGGCGCGATTGGCGCTATCGGTTTCGGGATCGGAGCCACCGACATGGCCGCACTCTGGGCGCTCGGGGAAATCTGGCTCGATGTTCCGAAAAGCATGAAGATCGTTCTTGAGGGAGTGCCGTCCCGGTTTATCGGCGGGAAGGATATCAGCCTGCATATACTTGGGGAGCTTGGTCAGGAAGGCGCGATGGACAGAGCGCTGGAATATTCGGGCGACGCTTTCGGGCATTTGTCGATGTCGGACAGGATAACGCTCGCGAACATGGCTGTCGAAACCGGAGCGACCACGTCGCTGATTCTACCCGATGAAAAAGTATCCGAATGGCTGAGAGAAAGAATGACCGATACGGGTGAGCCGGTCCTTCCCGATCCCGACGCATCGTATTTCAGGGTGCATACTTTCGATGTGTCGAAAATCGACTGTCTGGTCGCCGCGCCGGACAGTCCGGCGAATGTGCATCCGGTCGGGGAGCTGTCCGATGTCGCGGTCGACCAGGTGTTTCTGGGAAGCTGCGCGAACGGGTCTCTTGAAGATCTCCGCCGGTTTATAAATGTGCTTGGCGACCGGCGGTTCCATCCGAACCTGCGGGTAATAGTCACACCGGCGACGCAGGAAATTTATCGCAATGCCCTGGGTGAGGGAATCATAGATAAAATCATCGTGGCGGGAGGCGCTGTCGGCACACCGAGTTGCGGTCCGTGCCTGGGCGGGTATGGCGGCGTGCTGGCATCCGGCGAGGTCTGCCTGAGCACATCGAACAGAAATTTCAGGGGAAGAATGGGACATCCGGAAAGCGGAGTATATCTTGCCAGTCCGGAAATCGCCGCTGCGACAGCGGTCACGGGGAAGATCACTCATCCGGCGGAGGTCGCCGGGTAATTTCATCCTGCATTCGCGCAATGGACAAACCAGGCTTAAAATCTGATAAACTCCCGGATGACGATTCCGGGCGTGTGATTCCGGTCGGTTTCAGAATAATTTTCTGGTTGATCGGTATCGGGATATTCGGGCTTACCGCATGGATATGGGTAATGGCTTTAATTACGATCATCAGGGAGAATCTTGGTGTATGGGTACCGGGTGATTTCAGACGTCTGTTCATGGGATATCATATAATTATGCTGATCGTTGCCCTGATCGGGTGGGTCATGCAGATACACTGGAACAGGCACCGGAAAATGGAACTGTTTCCCGTGGCGATCATAATAGGAATACTGTCGATGATTGCAGCCGCAGTCCAGATGGCGGTAATTTTTTACAATATCGGGTAAGAGATCTTTTTGTCGCATGGACGGGGTGATATCACATCACAGGAGGATGAGAAAATGACTTTCAATATCGGGAACATCACAAAGGGAGTCGGTGAGGCAAAAACCGGATGTGTTAATTCGGTAACTGGAATTTTTATCGGACTTTTCCTCTTCTCGCTCGCGTTTCTGCCGGCATGGTGCTCGGTCAGGGGCGTGCGTGAATATTCCGAGGAGATCGCCGGGATTTCGCTGATAACCGCCGATGAAGCCAAAGGAAAAAGCGGGTTGGTCAAGATTCACGGCGATGTTGATCCGGGCGATGTTGATTATTTCACGCAGTATATCGAATGCATGGACGAGAATATCGATGTCTTCTGGTATCGATATCTTCTGAGAGAATACGGTGAAACAACGGACAGCGAGGGGGAGAAGAGCGGCCACTGGACCACTTTGGACGATATCGAGTATATCGCCGACAGTTTCATGATCGGGGATATCGAGGTCGATCCGCGGGATGCCACGATTAAACTGGATGATTACGAAACCGTGCAGGACAAGGGTGGTGAGGTCGTCGGAGATCTCTGGCTCCTTGAGGAATATCTCCCGGTGGATGATGTCAGGTATTTCACAGTCGTGGGAGAAATAATCGGCGACAGAATCGATGGCGGCGATCCGTTTTTTGTGTCGGATATGCGCGATCAGGAGCTTGTGACAACACTGGCGGGTGAGGAGAGCACGCTCAGATGGATATTTACAATCATGAGCATAGTCATGTTTTTCATCGCGTTTAATCTGATCATCGGACCGCTACTGTTCATTCTGAAATACGTGCCGGTTATCGGAAAAGGAGTTCGATTTGCAATAGGCATTATCAGCCTTGTGCTCGCAGTTATTCTGGTGTTGATAATTAAGTTTGTCATTGCATACTGGTGGCTTCTGATCCTTCTGCTTGCGGGTCTGGTCGTGCTGATTGTTGTGCTCGCATCGAAACGTGAGACAAAGACAACCGGGCATGTCGAGAAAAAAGTGATTGCTGAGGAAAAGACATCCGGTAAAAAAAAGAAACCGAGTTTCTGCCCGAAGTGCGGCGATCCCGTTGATCCGGACGAGAAATTCTGCAACAAATGCGGTCATAAGCTGGTCGAATAGACTGGAAATAGAAATAATAATATCATGGAGGCCTGAAAAAAAATGTTTTGCAAAAATTGTGGCGCCAAG
>CBDUUJ010000421.1:0-3023 GCA_965370205.1 uncultured bacterium | reverse complement strand
ATAAACGGAAAGTAAGAGAGGGGAACGGGCAGGTAAGAAAATGAACCTGATAAAATCACGAGAAAAACAAAAGGGCCGAGAAACCCAGAGAGGTTTCACGCTCATAGAAATGGTGCTTGTGGCGACACTGATCGCGATACTGTCGACACTCGCGATCGCGAGCATGTCGCAGGCGCGGTACAAGACTATGGAATCCGGAGCCGCCGGCGGTCTGAAGGCGATAGCCAGTGCGCAGGAGATGTACTATATGGATAACGGCCGCTACGCGATGGGGTTCAGTGCGCTGGCTCGAACCTACCTTCCACGGTCGTATTCAACGGATGCGCACAGGGGTGGATTCGTGAAGAATTACTCCCTGCAATGGATACCTGGCGGCGGCGGCGGACCAAGACCACCGATAAACAATTTCTCGGTGCACAGTTACACGGTATTCGCATTGCCGATTGACCCGAATCTGAAAACGTTTGTAATTACTGACGGCGGCACAGTTCAGGTGGCGCACTCGCTGACCAACTGGTCGCCGTACTAGGTGTACCGGGGCGGGAAGGAAAAAAAGTGATGTCAAGGTCGAAAGGAAATAGAGAAGTGGATGATCGAAATCCCGGCAGGAGCCGGGGATTCACCCTGATTGAGGTTCTCACCGTAGCCTCGATGATCGCGATACTTGCCTCGATGGCTGTCGTAAGTATGCGCGGAGGCAGAAGGATAGCGTTTGAGACCAGGGCAATCGCAGCGATGAAGAATATCGCTGAGAATGAGGTTATTTACTACGGACGGCATGGCGAATACGGGTGGTGGCGTGAAATGGTGGCGGAGGAAGACCTTATAGACCCGGGTTACACCGCAAATGACGACATGAGTGATCCCATTGATGCGCCGATCGCCAATTTGTACTCTATTAACGTACAACTGACGATGGGAAGGCAGTGTTTTACCGCCGTTGCGTTTCCGAAAGAGGTTTCAATCTGGCATCTCAGGACTTACGCGGTTACATGTGACGGCAGTATTCTTAATTCCAAGGACCATGGAGCATTTTTCTCGACTGTGATACCAATCCCGGAATTAGTTGTTATTCCGTGAAATATTACAGATCGAGCGCTTTAGAATAAATAGATCAGGAAACAGAATGGAAACCCGATTGACCCGGACGACGTGTTCGGGCGCGGAGGCATAAAATGAAAAATACCCTCAGGTATAATGAAGAAAACAATCGAGGGTTTACCCTTATCGAGGTTCTGGTGGTGGCAAGCATCATCGGGATACTTGCCGCCATAGCGATTCCGTCGCTGGCAGGTTCACGGAGAAGCGCGCTGGAAGCGGCGTGCGTGAAATCGCTCCGAAGCATCACGGATGCTCAGGAGATGCACTATCGCGATAATTTCGGCTATGCGGGTATCTGGACCGAGCTGGACGATTATCTCCCTGCTGCATATTCCGGATGGGAACGGAAACATTTCTTTATTGAAAACTATTCGCTGGCTATGCTGGCCACAAATACCGATCAGCGTTATACCGTGTGGGCATGGCCGACCGACCGGTCTCTGAGGCTGAATACATTTGTGATTATGGACGATGCGATCCCGTTGTACATCAATTTCGAGCCAGTCCAGTAATACATAAACCCGGTAGCAATGTCTGAACGTAATCGAAATAGCGAACGCGAAATGAGGGGTTACTCCCTTATCGAGATGCTCATTGTAACGGCGTTGATCTTCATCCTTGCCACGGTACCGATTGCGCTATTAAGAAGAAGCAGGGAAAAAACCTGCGAGCTTGAAGCACTGAAATCTCTTCGCATGCTGGCACTGGCGTATGAGAATTACTGGGCACAGAATGGACACAAATATCCGAATTATGTGCAGAGTGGTCTTGTGCTGGAAGAGGAGGACATCGAATACAGTAACGCGGCGGAAATCTGGTCCGCTCTTATCAGTGAGCGGCTTCTGCCCAGGATGTACTCCGGCAAACCCTATGATCGGCGGGATCTTCTGGCAAGGGGGTACCAGCTTTCGATTTATCCGGCTGATTATGGAGATACGACCGGTTCCGGAGCCAGGAACACATACGCGCTGGCATTGATGCCCTACGAGGGAAGCCTGGCGAAACGGGGCCTGGCGATGGTGCGGGGGCAAAAATACTTCTCGAGTTATCCGAGCGCCATTCCCCGGCAGATGCATGGTTTTGGTCTTTACAGTTTGAACGTTTATACAGTACCCGATGATGATGATTAATGTCATTTGGTCCAAATCAGGATCGTTTGGAGGATATTAAGTTTGATTAAAGCATTCCGGGACAGCAGGAACCGGCGAAGAGTATCAAGTGGGTATACTCTTATGGAGCTGATGGTTGTTTCTGCAATTATTTCGATACTTGCAGCAATCTCTTTCGCACTTTTAAGCCGGATGCAGTCCCAGATGATTGAGACAAACGCCCTTGCGGCATTGAATACTATGGCTACGGGTTACGAAATGTATAAATTTGTCAACAGTTCCTATCCCCAGTGGGGTGACGGGCAGAAGTTTTCGTCTCCGGAGGCGATTATCGACGATCTGATCAGTGAGGAGTTTCTGCCTCGTTCGTACCGCAGCTATGATGTCGAGCCGGGGACGGGGTATCTCTTTGGGATGTTCCGCGATTATGCTGTTGAGATACCTCAGTATACATTTAACCCGCTTGATCCTGCGACTTCACCGGAGAATTCATATTTCATAGTTTTTCATCCATATAACTTTCAGCGGGATGCGCTGGCAATCGGGAACGACCCGCCCAATGGATGGATCGCAGTACGGGCCAGACGTGGTTATGAGGGCGGCGATTTCAGAAGATACAGCCTGTTTACATTCAAGCGAATGGAATAAATGTGTCAGAGCCTATGGAGATAAAGGGAGACAAGGGAATTTACGGATGTGGGGGAATGAAACCATCGGCTTTCAGAACCCATATTACAGCATCGATTTTCAGTGATTTCAGAGGCTTAAACACACTGAATCCGTGCTTGACTTGTATTCCTTTAGATAGTATTG
>CBDUUJ010000420.1:0-3023 GCA_965370205.1 uncultured bacterium | reverse complement strand
GCTTTACTTCATCCCGATTGACAGCCCGGCAGAACGCTTTGTCCTTGATTTTTTTCTTTACGCTTTTTACCTTCATGGTTTTAAACGACTTGTCCGGCCTGACAAGCGCGCATCCGATCATGAACCCTGACAGCTCATCGACCGCGAACAAAGCCTTCGCCATGAGAGTGTCGCGCGGAACTCCGGTATGCTCCGCGTGCCCCAGAATCGCGTTCACGATATCGTCCGGCCAGCCGCGCTCCCGGAGGATCTTCCCGCCCTCGACCGCGTGTTCCGGAATCGTGGGGAATTTCTCGTAGTCGAAATCGTGCATGACCCCAATAATCGCCCATTTTTCCTCGTCCTCTCCATAGTGACGGGCAAGCGCTCGCATGCATTTCTCGACCGCGAGGCCGTGCTTTCGAAGATTTTCGTTTTCGGTGAACTCGCACAGAGTTTCCCATGCAGCCTCGTAGGATGGTATCGGATAATCGGTCATTGTCTGTGCTCCTTTTTATTTTCCTTCCCAGTCTTACAAAATTCGGGGACATGCTCGTTTTCGCCATCCAATTATTTCATACATATCAATTTTAAATGCGAAAACGACCTTGTCCCCGAATTTTAAACCTGATCCCGCTATTATTCATATATTCAAAAATATCCGATTCGGCAGTAATCCAAGTCGCATGAGTGCATCCGTGAAACCGTCCACCATCTCATCCTTTCCTGCAATGAAAGCGACCGTATCGCGTATATCCGGCGCGATCTCCAGGAGATGATCCTGAACATATCCTGTGTGCCCCCTGTAGTATGTCCCCTCGGCGGGTCGGCTGGCCGACAGATGGACCTCGATCCTTTCCTCCCGCCAGAATTCGCGCTCCTCGATAAACGCGAACCTGTCGGCGGTGCGTTCTCCGTAGTAAAGCATCACCCTGCGCCATTCGCCTCTCTCCAGGAGGATCTCCATTATCACCGGTCGAATGGCGCAGATCGCCACCCCGCTCGCGGCAAGTATCACATTGTTCCTGCGATTCGCCGCAACCGGAAATCCGGGACCCTTCGGTTTGCTGACGAGGATTTCATCTCCGGATTTAAGCTCGGTGATTCGATGGCTCCGCTTCCCGACATCCTTCACGAGGAACTCGAAAAACTCGCATCCCGGACGGTTCGCGATTGTCCCGCGCCACGGCTCCATATCGGGCAGTGCGAACTCGATATACTGTGCAGGATGGATATGCGCCGACCAGACCTCGCGGGGAACGTCAAGCCTGAGAAACACCTGGGCTTCCGCAACGGATTGAATAGCACTGACTCTGGCTGGAAAAAGAACTGGCATAGTGATGTCATTTTACGTCCAGTGCCTGTGTGAGTCAAAAAACTGATTGTAATTCCGGAGCCACAGCATTAACAATTCACGCGAAGGGGAGGTTTATTCCGGCGAGTTTATTTTCCTCGAGGAACAACTTGAGCAGTACTACCGTCTTTTTGAAAAAGAGATCGCACAGCAGAATCCAGGATCGGTTGAGTAGGGAATGCATTAACCCGTAGAACAGCACGGCAGTGCGTATAGATAATTCATTAACCCGTAGAACAGCACGGCAGTGCGTATAGATAATTCATTAACCCGTAGAACAGCACGGCAGTGCGTCTTGTTTTATTCATTGAAAAATAATTATGACGCACTGCCGTGCTGTTCTACGGGTTACTGTCTCCTAATAGCTGGAAAATAAATCGGTAAAATTTAATTTTTAAGACTTCCTCATTGTCATTTTAGTGCATAATAACGGGCACGTATCGAGATGAACGCCCCAAATCAAAATCCTGCCCCCAATCCGGGATCATCCGCACCGCCTGAATCACCCGCCGGCGATTCCGCAATGCCCCGGAGCGTGTACGGGATCATGCCGACTTTCCGGAGGCTGGCACGATCCAGGGCGGCTCTCTTCGGTTTGATTGTAGTTATCATTTTAATACTGACCGCAATGCTCGCCCCGCTTATCTCGCCGCACGATATAGCCATGCAGTATCGTACCGCAACCAGGATACCGCCGATGACCCGTATCCCGTGGGCGGAGATCGAGGCTGAATATGAGGGCGTTCCCGAAGGGCAGTTCCATCCGGCCAGGACAAATCTGTTTGTGCTCGGTACGGATAAATTCGGACGATGCATTCTCTCGCGGATTCTCTTCGGCGCGCAGATATCGCTGCTGGTAGGTGTGATCGCCGAGATAATCGCGATTCTTATCGGTGTGACTATCGGAGCGCTTGCGGGATATTTCGGCGGTTTTCTCGATACGGTCCTCATGCGTCTCACCGACACATTTTTCGCCTTCCCCGCCCTGCTTCTCGCGATCGGCATCCTGGCGGTGTTTGAAAAACCGGGACTGTTCACAATTTTCGTCGCGCTGGGAGTTGTGGGCTGGACACCGGTCGCACGAATTGTTCGGGGGCAGGTTCTGAGCGTGAAGGAGGAGGATTATATCGAGGCTGCGCGCGCGATGGGCGCAAACGATACACGAATCATATTAAGGCATATTCTTCCCAACTCGCTCGCGCCGATAATTGTGGTCGGCACTCTTGGAATCGCGAGTAATATTCTTGCAGAGGCTGGACTGAGCTTCCTCGGACTCGGCGTGCAACCCCCGACCCCGTCGTGGGGAATCATGCTCGCGGAAGGTCGTACGCTGATCGAGTCGGCGCCGTGGATATGTATTTTTCCGGGTCTTGCGATTCTTCTTTTTGTGCTGGGATTTAATCTTCTCGGCGACGGTTTAAGAGACGCGCTCGATCCGAGGTTGAAGGTGCAGTAAAGAGAGAATATGATCCTCTAAATACAATAGAACAGACTGTTTTGATTCAATATACAAGCACAGCCTATGCCGCCCACAAACTTATTGCAGACCTCGTCAATCCTCGATAAACTGCGGGTTTGTGGGTGTCCTTTTCGGTAGATTGATTGGATAAATATCACCCACAAACACGGAGGTTATTCAGGACTGGTAGAGACAGGATTAAGTTTGTTGGCGGCATAGTTTTATATTTCT
>CBDUUJ010000419.1:0-3025 GCA_965370205.1 uncultured bacterium | reverse complement strand
ATAAGCATCAGGGACGCACTGCCGTGCTGTTCTACGGGTTAAAAATAATCGATAGTTTATCAATAGACCAGTGGAATTGGTATAAAAAAAGCCGCTTTGGGAAGCGGCTCATAAGTGAGATTGTTTTTTCGGATGCAATCGGAAATTCCGGAATCAGGTCTGTAAATCAGGTCTGTGCTTCAGTCATGCTCGTGATCGCGCTGAACAGCGGCAGATAGAGGCTGATTACGATGAAACCGATGATACCGCCCATGAGTGTAATAAGTACCGGCTCGATCATCGTGGTAAACGCGTCGATTGTGTAGTCAACTTCCCTGTCGTAGAAGTCGCTGATCTTCTGGAGCATATCGTCAAGCGCGCCGGTCTCCTCGCCGACAGCGATCATATCGATAACCATCGGCGGGAACTCGCCTGTTTCTTCCAGCGGATGACTGATACGCTCGCCCTCTTTAATTTTTATTTTCGCCTTGGAAACCGCATGCGCTATGACTGCATTACCGACTGTCTCCTCTACAACCGTAAGACTCTTGATGATTGGAACACCCGATTTCAGGAGAATGGAGAAAGTCCTTGAAAAACGGGAAAGCGCGATACGTCGAAGCAGGAACCCGAACACCGGAAGTTTCAGACGCATTTTATCAAGAAAACGGTTCCATACAGGGAAGTTACTGGCGTATTTCGACGCAACAGTCAAAATAAAAACTCCGGCGATAAGGAACGGCATTCCATGCTGGAACACATCGGAGATATGAATGAGTATTCTTGTGGGTAACGGCAACTGAACACCCATGCTGGCAAAGATATCAACAAACTGCGGAACGACAAACACCATGACAAGGGCGACGATAAGAAATGCTGCGCTGAGGATAATGACCGGGTATCGAATACCGGCCTGAACATTCTGACGAATTTCAATCTCGCGTTCCTGGTCCTTTGCAATTCGATCAAGGACAATATCCAGTGAACCCGATTCCTCACCGGATTTGATGAGGCTGACCATCAGGGTGTCGAAAACTTTCGGATGCTGCCCCATCGCGTACGACAGCGAATACCCCTCTTCGACCATCTTGGCCACACCCTGCAGAGTTTCAGCGAGATGCGGATTTTCGGTCTGCTTTACGATGATCCTGAGAGATCGCAGAATCGGAAGACCGGCGTTGATCATTGTCGATAGGAGACGGGAGAAGATTGACAGGTCTTTCAGTTTGACCGGGGTTAATCGCTGAAGAGCTCTATCGATTCTCTCATAGAAAGTGTTCTCGCCGATCTCAGTGATTTTATTGACGAAGTAGCCCTGATCGCGGAGCCGTTCGAGAAGCTGCTCGCGACTGTCCATGGTCACCGTTCCGGAAATTGTTTTACCGGTACGGTCTCGTACTGAGAAATTGAATTTTGGCATGTGTTATCTGAGGCTCCTTGTCATTACGGCATATTTGCCGAAGATTCAGATACGAGCCGGATTAAGGACATGCACCAGTCGATGTCCTTATAAGTGTCTCTTATAATATATCATAATCAAAAGGGTTGGTCTATTTTACAATTCAGGCAAAATTTATTTTTTTTATGCTGCGGTAAGCAGATTTGATTTCGATTCACATCCGATTTTTTTATCCCAACACCCGCAGGATGCTTGCTCTCGACCGCTCTACTGTCTAGAATGATCTTCTAACAAGCCTTATTTTACCAGGAGATACACAGGAATGCGTATACTCATAACCGGCGCCGCCGGATTTATCGGATCGAACTTTGTCAAATACATTCTGGATAACCATCCCGACGACCGTGTGATTGTCCTCGATGCCCTCACCTACGCGGGTAACCTCGAAAATTTCTCCGGGGAAACACGGAACAATCCCAATTTCCAGTTCTTCCATGGGAATATCTGCAACGAAGAGCTCGTGCAGGAATTAATGCGTAATGTCGATACGGTCGTTCATTTCGCCGCCGAGACACATGTCGACCGCTCGATCCGCGAGGCGGGCGCGTTCCTTGAAACAGACGTATGGGGCACGTTCGTACTTCTCGAGGCGGCTCGAAAATATGAAATCAAACGATTCGTGCATATCTCGACCGATGAGGTTTACGGCGAAGCGGAGGAGCATGCATCGATTGAGGGGGACGATCTCAAGCCAAAAAGCCCCTACGCGGCAAGCAAGACAGGCGCCGACCGTCTCGCGTGGAGCTATTGGGCTACTTACGGTTTCCCGGTCACGATATCGCGATGCTCCAACAACTACGGCCCCCTGCAATATCCTGAAAAACTCATCCCCCTGTTTGTGACAAACGCGCTTGAGGACAAACCCCTCCCGGTTTACGGACACGGAAAAAATACCCGCGACTGGATCTATGTGCTCGACCATTGCAGCGCGATAGATATTCTGCTCCGTGCCGATGGCGGCAAGGTGGACGGTGAAGTTTTCAATGTGTCATCGGAGTGTGAAAAATCGGTTCTCGATATCACCGACATCATCCTGAACGCGCTCGGCAAACCGAAATCACTTATCAACCACGTAGAGGACCGCCCCGGTCATGTCGTTCGTCACGCGGTCGATCCCGGAAAAATCCAAAAGACACTCGGATGGGAGCCGCAGTACGGGTTCGAGGAGAATATCGAGCTGACGATTGAATGGTATCGCACCAACGAAACCTGGTGGCGCAATCTCAAGGAGAAGCAGGTCGAATACCAGGAATGGATGAAGGAACATTACGGGGAATAATTTTACAGAGAATAATTCTACTTAGTAACGATAACCCATCTATGCCGCCCACAAACTCGGTGCAGATGCGGTCAATTTACTGATAACCATCGGGTTTGTGGGTGTCATTTTAATCGTCAATCATCCAGAAAAGGACACCCACAAACCCGCAGAATATTAAAAAACTGGTCGAGACAGGATTGAGTTTGTGGGCGGCATAATTTTTTTTATAAATATCTGCGAATCAAGAGATATTGTGTTTTTTTCAATAGTCCAATCCCTGCCGGCATACATTCCGAATCGAACTTTCCTCGCAATCATTTCCTCCT
>CBDUUJ010000418.1:0-3040 GCA_965370205.1 uncultured bacterium | reverse complement strand
CCTTGAGTCGACATCACCCCCCGGAACATGCCGCGACCTAATCGCGCCGATGCTTGCGGAAACCGGATTGACAGTCGGCGAGGAAATCCATCTCGCCCACTGTCCGGAGAGGGTGCTTCCGGGACAAATCCTGAGGGAACTGATTCAGAATGCCCGTATCATCGGGGGAATCACGCCGGAATCCGCAAGGCTGACAGAGGAATTGTACCGCGTGATGGTCGAGGGTCCGATTTATCTGACCGACTGCACAACCGCCGAACTCGCGAAGATCATGGAGAACACCTACCGTGATGTAAATATCGCTCTCGCGAACGAACTCGGGCATATCTGCGAAAAGCTGGGAGTCTCAGCATGGGAGGTCATTGAGCTTGCGAACCGTCATCCGAGAGTGAATCTTCATATGCCCGGACCGGGTGTCGGGGGACATTGTATCTCGGTCGATCCGTGGTTTCTCGTCGATAAATTCCCCGACGAAGCACAAATTATTCACCTTGCAAGGCGGATCAATGACAGCCAGCCTGAGCATGTTGTTGATAAGGTAATGGAAATCCTGGAAGGTATCGGAGCAGAAAAACCGCGTGTCGCATTGTTTGGCGTAAGTTACAAGGGAAATGTGGATGATTTCCGCGAGTCCCCTGCCCTTGAGATTATCAGTCTTTTGAAAGACAAGGTCGAGTTGAGAGTCTATGATCCGCATGTTAAAAATGGAATAGGCCATGAGATAGTCAGTCTCGATGAGGCGATCACCGGAGCCGACATTCTTCTCATCGTTACCGACCATGCGGATTTCAGGTTTCTCGCGACGGATGAACTTGGCAGGCGGATGAGGCATCGGGTCCTTCTGGATACAAGGAATTTCCTTGATTCGGAACATTTCCGCGAATCGGGATTTACAGTTCATACCATTGGAGCAGGACAAGCCGGGTACAAGATGCCTGTCTCATAATTCACATCGATGATTGAATTATTCATTAAAAAATACGCAATGAAGAATATACAATGAACCGTAGAACAGCACGGCAGTGCGTCTTATATAAATAATAGAGACGCACTGCCGTGCTGTTCTACGGGTTATCTGTCACTCATATTGATAAAAGATAAAAAAATGAAACAACTATTAATTCGAAAAGGGCAGATTGAAATACAGGATATCGCCGCGCCGCCGGTGCTGCCCGGTTTTGTGCTCATCCGCACGGTCGCGAGCTGCATATCCGCCGGAACCGAGCTTGCGACAATTGAATCATCGGGCGAAACCGTAGTCGATAAGGCTCGCCGCAAACCTGAACTCATAAAGCGCGGACTGGACATGCTCATCACGCAGGGTTTCTCGCGGACTATGGAGACAATCCACGGCAAACTCGACACCGGAAACCCATCCGGCTATTCGCTCGCGGGCCGTGTAATCGAAATCGGCGACGGTATCGACGATCTCCGTCCCGGTCAGAGGGTCGCGGCTGCGGGCGCGGCGTATGCGAACCACGCCGAGGTTGTCTGTGTCCCGAGAAATCTCGTTGTCCCTATTCCCGATGATGTCTCGTTCGAAAATGCTGCAAGCGTGACTCTCGGAGCTATCGCGATGCAGGGAGTCAGACGGGCGAATCCAACGCTTGGAGAATCTGCGGCGGTAATCGGTCTCGGCCTGCTCGGACAGATCGCGGTTCAGTTGCTGAAAGCATCGGGAGTAAAAGTTATCGGGTTCGATCTCGATCCGGTACGCGTTTCGCAGGGTAAAGAGATCGGCTGCGACATGGTCATCAATGCCGGCACGACCGATCCGGTCATGGAGGCACAGAAATTCTCAGGCGGTGCGGGAGTCGATTTTGTAATCATCACTGCCGCGACCCGCGCGAACGCTCCATTGAACCAGGCTCTCGACATGTGCAGGAAAAAAGGCCGGGTTGTGATCGTCGGCGATGTGGGGTTATCGATTGATAGAAATAAACTATATCCGAAAGAACTGGACGTTCTGATATCGACCTCCTACGGTCCCGGACGATACGATCCTTCCTACGAGGAGGACGGGCATGACTACCCTCCCGGATATGTCCGCTGGACCGAAAATCGCAACATGGGGGAATTCCTCAGTCTTATAAATACCGGAAAAATCGATATCGCGCCATTGATTACCGCGACATACCCACTCGATCAGGCGGCGGAAGCGTTCGAGGCGCTTGCAGGCGAGGAAACCCGTCCGCTTCTTGTACTGCTGACGTATCCCGACACACCGGATGAAGATGTCCTCGGACGGACGATCACCGGCATTGTCGATCCCGCACCCAAAAAAGAAGGTGTGATGTCGGTCGGGATAATCGGAGCTGGGAATTTCGCGACGGCGGTACATCTTCCGAATCTTCTCAGGATGGAGGACCGCTACAGGATTCACACGATCTGCGACATCCACGGTCCTACCGCGCTTCAGGCCGCGACACGATTCAAAGCCGTGAAGCATTCATCCGATGCCAAGGAAGTCTGCTCTGATCCGGATGTCGATTTAGTGATAATTACCACCCGTCACGATCAGCACGCGCCGATCGCGAGACTTGCGGCGGAGAACGGGAAGGCTGTTTTCTGTGAAAAACCGATGGCGGTCAGCCGCGATGAAGCTCTCGCGCTTGTGAAACTCCTGAAAGAAAATTCAACACCGTACCTGGTCGGGTTCAATCGTCGATTCAGCCCGGCGGCTGCAAAAATCCGCGAGAGAATCGCAGACAGAAATCATCCACTGGTCATTGTCTACACTGTAAACGCAGGATTTCTCCCCGAAGATCACTGGACTCATGGAAAAGCAGGCGGGGGGCGAATCGTCGGCGAGGGATGCCACATGATCGACCTGTGCACGTTTTTCACCGGCTCGACACTTGCTGATCTGAAAGCCACCGCGATCAAACCGGACGGGCACCAGTATTTTTCGCATGATAATGTTCAGTTGTCGCTCACCTATGAGGACGGATCGATCGCGCAGATCACGTACACCGCGATGGGGTCGCCGTCGCATCCAAAGGAAAGAGTCGAGGTTTATGCAGGCGGATGGGTGTATACG
>CBDUUJ010000417.1:0-3047 GCA_965370205.1 uncultured bacterium | reverse complement strand
CCATGAATTTGACCACATTAGCATCAAGTTTGTGGGCGGCATTGATTGGTTTTAGTTACTAAACATTTTAGTGCAGGAATAATAGCTGATTGATCTTATAAATCTGAGACTCCGGGATTCCAGATTCTTTCAACAGTCCCAGGGAAGCCGGCGCTGCATATGGCAAAATAAATCGCGATTACCCATTGACACTATTTGTAATTAATAGTATCCTTCCGATGTTACTGATAAGTGGGTGATATTAATACCGCTCATTGTTCAGAACAAAAAATAAAAATGAATATGGTCATTTGATACAGTCAAAGGGAAAACATGCTTGTATTTCATCAACCTTTTGAGTATGCTTTATCGTCACTTATGACCCGATCAAAGCATCGGGCATGTTAACTATTTCATTTGCCCGGTGGGAGGCATTATGCGCACTACAAGACTAGCGTCTCTGATTACATTCTGCTTTGGGATTCTGTTTCTGGTCGGCGCCTGTTCAGCAGGCGGCGGAAATCCCGTAACACCCGGAACCGGACCGGACCTGTCCAAATACGCGAGCAGCGTTGAGGGATATGTCTACAATGACAGCGGTCCAGTCACTGAGGGGTATGTCCATATCTACAACCTGTCCACACTGGAATTATTTTATGAATCCGACATCGGATCCAATGGCAAGTTCGTGGCCGGTCTCAACGAGGGCCAGTACCTTATGTTTGCGTTCAGCCAGTCCGGCTGGCAGGCCCCGCAGCTTGAGGCTGACTTCTCCAACTACATCAATGTCGAGGCCGATTTTGAATACCGGGCCGATCTCAAACTGAACCGGATTCTCAAGAACGGCGAAGAACTCGTTTTTGGATTTGTCACATCAAGCGATAACGGATACCCGATCGGGAGCGCCATTATCAGCGCCGGCGATCGGTCGACAATAACCGACGGTTACGGTTTCTACGCGATGGCAGTCCCGGAAGGCACCGCAAATTTCACCATTACCGCCAACGGTTTTTATGATCTCAATAAAAATATCCGCGAAGGCCAGGCCGCAGGCGATTTTTACGACACCCCGTTCTTCGAGCTTAACCCGATGGACACAATCGGATCGAGTATCGGCGGAAATATCCGGGATGTCTACGACGGCACAGGCCTCGGCGGTGTCAGGGTTACACTGACTCTTCCCGCCGACCACGATTTCCTTCCGATTAAATATCTCACGAACCTCGGCGGCGAATACAGATTCTTCAATCTGCCGGAAGGCATCTACCGCCTCTATTTCGAGCGACCGGGTTATGTGAGCGGGTCACGCGACAGTCTTGTCATCAAGGAACAGGACGATGTAATCATCAACGTCTTCATGCATCGCGATGAGACCGGACGCTCGACTGTCTGGGGTTACGTTAACAGCGCGGGAGTGCCTCTCCCGGTTAACGGCGCACGGGTGACAGCATCCAATCCGCTTCTTGGAAGTTACATCGCGACAACCAACCCGACCGGTTACTACCGGCTGCAACAGGTCATCCCCGGCAACTACACGATCACTGTCGTGACTCCGGGCACAGGTGTCACATACTACGAAGCCGCCAGCACTTTCCAGACTATTGTGACAGGAGACAACCACATCGACTTCGCGCTCCGTTTCATTGACGAAGGGGTGCTTCGAGGCAATGTAATTATTCTCTCCGCCACACCTGGAAATTACGAATACCCGCCAACCGGTGTTGAGGTTACCGCCGAAAAAATCGGAGGTACGATGAGCGGTGTCACATTCAAAACCACAACCGATGGAAAGGGAATATTCGTGTTCAACGGGATCCCGATGGGGCTGTACAAAGTCGTCGGTCTCGCTGAATACTCGGTCGATGAGGTCTTCCTGGGCACTATGTACAACGTATTGGTGAACTCAGGGCAAACGACGGTTATCGATCTCGATCTGGAACTGATTTATTAGCATGTATCTGAATCCGAAATTTTACAACCTCCGGAATCCCGGAGGTTTTTTTTATCCTTCAACGGCGCGCCATTTTTTCAGGCGGAATTTTTTTCAAAATCAATGCAGGCTGGGATATCGGCGCACAGGAAGCAGGTACATTCCGGAAACAACCCAAATCCGGCATCTTTCAATTTAGCAGGTTATGCGGTATCATTTTATTAGATGGAAAGCGGCAGAGCTTCCAATAATTTGAAACTGCTCCAGCCGCTGAGAAAAGGATGTAATAAAAGTGGATGATCATGGATATGGCATGAAGGAAGTGGTCGTAGACTCAATAATGTACGACCTGGTCAACAAGACCCCCGTCGTCATTCTTAAGGAAGTGAACGGGGATCGATATCTGCCTATCCTTATCGGGATCTATGAGGCAAGTGCAATTGAGATGGGACTGAAAAATATTCCGTTCCCGCGCCCAATGACCCACGATCTTCTCAATCACATTCTCGAAAAACTCCAGCGATCGATCGAGTTCATCCATATCACCGAAATCCATGACAGCACCTTCTACGCGTCAATCGTGCTCTATAGCGAGGGCGAGAAGATCGTGGTCGACGCGAGGCCGTCCGACGCCATCGCCCTGGCCCTGCGCTCCAAGGCGCCCGTTCTTGTTAACGAAGAGATACTCATACAGGCCGGTATCCCTCTCAAGGCCATGAAACGAGAGGACAGGCCGGATATCGATGAACTCGGCAAGGACGATTCCCAACCCGATCTTCCTCATCCGAGAGGAGCGGATGATTCAGTCCGGTTCAGAAACTTCCTCAACAATGTGAAACCGGAGGATTTTTTCAGCGACACGGAAGATGACGATGAGGATATTGGCGAATTTAACAACTGACTATATGCGAAAATGGGATGTTCCATTTATCCTCCTGCAACGCCGGGAGTTTTTTTATGAGATATGGTACGAGACATAGGTAATTATTTGGAGGGGCGACGTCCCGTCGCCCGGCGTGAGCGCATCCTGCGCTCATCACCATACGGAAGTGTTGAGCGTCTCGTATACGTATGGTAGAATCGACTGCCCTGATACGCGGAGAGGTGGCTGAGTGGCTGAAAGCGCTCGCCTGCTAAG
>CBDUUJ010000416.1:0-3066 GCA_965370205.1 uncultured bacterium | reverse complement strand
GATGGTGAGGAGGTCACTGTCATGCGACGTCAGGGCGGATTGATCCATCCCGATTTCTCAAAGCGCACAATGAGCATCCTCCTTCCCGACATGCTGGAGACAATCGAGATCGCGCTTCTCGGCACAGTCATCGCGGTGCTTTTCGCATTTCCTCTGTCATTCCTCGCCGCGCGAAATATTGTGGGGACAAGCCCGGCGGGACTCGCGGCGTACGGGGTGGTGCGATTCACCTTCAATTTCCTGTCGGCAATACCCGCGCTCGTGGTGGCGCTGATCTTCACGGTCATCGTCGGGGTTGGTCCGGCGGCGGGAGTTCTCGCGCTCGGATTTCACTCGATCGGCATGCTCGGACGGCTGTTCGCGGAGGCTCTGGAAAATGTCGACCGCGGCCCGATCGAGGCGCTCCAGGCAACCGGCGCGGGACGAATCCAGACTGTCGCGTACGGGGTCGTGCCGCAGATCGGTCCGCTCTTTCTCGCCTACTCGATTTACCGCTGGGATATCAACGTCCGGATGAGCATGATACTCGGCTTCGTCGGCGCGGGCGGGGTCGGCCTGTTCCTGAAACAGCACATCGACATGTTTCACTACGCGCAGGTCTCGACATCGTTCATCATCATACTGGTCACGGTAACCCTCATCGACCTCGGCTCAAGCTGGCTGCAACGGCGGGTTTTATAAAAAAGCAACTCGGCATTTCCTTTGCCGGGATGTGTTTAACTTCCATCGATAAAAAATTGATAGGTTCCGGCAAAGGAAATGCCGGGCTACTCATATTGATGCGATTTGCTAATATCCTGTAATCACAACCCGCCCCCATAGCATGGGTCCGAGTCGGGGAGTTCGTGGTACGTTACGCGGGTGAGGTTATCCTTTTCGTAGGTTATGCGCCAGATATCCTGATTATTATCCTTGCGGTCGGACATGAACGCGATCCAGATGCCGTCGGCGGAGAAGGACGGGTACATGTCCATCGGGTGATGCTCCTCGACGGTGGTCAGGTTGACTGTGGGATCGATGAAGTTGGTGAACAGGATGTCGAGGTCGCCGTAGCGGTCGCTTGTCCATGCGAGCGCCGGCTCTCCCAGACCGCGCGTGGCGGGATAGCCGTCGAAGTCCGGATCGAATGTGTAGCGGTCGGGAAGGTTAAAGCTGGATTCCTTGTCCTGTGGATCGATCGCGTAGATTTCGAAATTGCCGCCGCCCGAGCGGTCGGAATGGAAGAACAGCCAGTGATCGGTGTTATCCATGCGGTCGTAGTGCGGAGCCTCATCGCGGCCATAGCTGTAGGTCACCCTGAACGGTGCTCCGGGCGCTCCGATGGGAGTCGTGTAGATTTCATACTGCCCGTTGATGTCGCAGGTGAAAGCCAGATTGGTTCCGTTGAAGTTATAATCCGGCATGCGCTCATCGCCGGCGTTGCCGTTCTCAAGGTGCCAGGCTGCCGAATTGTCGCCTCCCGACGGGATTGGCTGACCACCGGGACCGAACATCAGAGGCAGAGTATAGAGGTCGAAATTACCCTTCGTGCCGCTAATCGGATCGATGTTGGAGACAAACGCGATCTCATCGCCAGTGCTGTTTATGCACGGATCGATTTCCTCCGAATAGCGTGCCCCATCGCCGGTGAGCCGAATAATCTCGTTTGTGAGGAAATGGTAGCAGTAGATATCGGAGTCGGAGCCGTTGGCATAGCTTGAGAAGACGATCATCAGATTAAGGGTCGGATCACCGCCTGAGCCGCCTGCATTCACCTCGAAATCAAAGCGGTTATAGATCGTGTCATTGTTACCACCGTCGGTATCGATACTCTGCGCGATCACGATGGCGTCATACCATCCTTTGTTGGCGAGAAGGTCATTGGTCACGTTGCAGTAATATTTTCTTAGCGTTGAAAAAGTGTAGTCGCTATATTCGATAAGGAATTCGATTTCCTCGGCATCGAATGGCGGAAGACCGTCACCCGGAGGCCAGGTATCGGTGGAGTACTGGTGCATCTGGACCAGGGAGCCGACGGAATCATCCACGATATCGGGGATGTAGACCGACACATCGATGATATCCTCCTGCCAGTCAGCGATGACGCACTCGAATATAACTGTTGAAAGCGGGTCGTTCGGCGGGAGTACGCTGGACTGCTCCATATCCATGATCTCATAGGGATCCTTGCAGTGATCCGGCCAGCTTGCGTCGATCATGATCTCGATCACGCCCCCTCCGGAACCCGGCGGGACATACATCTGCAGCTTTTCCTTGTCGGAGTAGACCGCCGGACCGCCGCCATCCGGGTCTGGAAGAAATTCCCTGTCGTGATCCTCTTTCTCGAACGCGATGAAGGGATTCAGCCATTCCTCGGTGGTGTCCCAGTCATGGGGGTCGGGATCCCATAGGTCGGTATAGCTGTCGGGGTTGGCAATCTCCCAGGATTCTTCGGTGTCCGGATTTTCGGGAAGCCCACAGAAAATGATACGCATATCGTAGGCGGTGAAGACGGTCGGGTTTGTTAAAGTCATGTCAACAAAGTAGATATATTCGATCGCGTCGTAGTCTGTCACTTTCCAGTGAAGGCAGCTTCCGTCCGGGCAGTTGGTGTGCGTGAGGAAAGCGGACAGATTGAGATGCACCTCAACGGTTCGATGGAACCTCAACTGGGATGTTCCGGTTAGCGGGTCGAAATATATCGTGCAGAACCCGAAAAGGTTGTGCCCCGGCTCATAATTAACATTCCCCGTTACATGGAAAGGGTCATCGACATCGATGGATGGCGCCATGGTGCTGCCACCCTTTCCACCGCAGGATGTTGCGGTCATTGTGAGCAGTAAGACCAGGATTATCAGGGCTGAAAGGTTATATAGTCCGAGTAACCTCTTGCTGTTCGTCATTGGGGGAAGACCTCACATTAGTTGAAACGAATTTGAGACATGCTCAAACACACCGACCATATCCGGCGCATCAAATGAATTTTACCACAGAGATAAGTCTCTAACAATACCAAGTATACCATGCGGATGAAAAAGGGCCTGATCTGCCACACCTCCAAGCGAGTTAAATCCGGTGGCGCCTCCA
>CBDUUJ010000415.1:0-3071 GCA_965370205.1 uncultured bacterium | reverse complement strand
ACTAAATATTTTAGTGCAGGAATATTAGCTGATTGATGTTAAAATCTGAGACTCCGGGATTCCAGACTTTTTCAACAGCCCCATGTGTGCCCGCACTTATTCCGAATGAACGATTACTTTTCCGAGCCGGTTACTTTATGCAGCAAATCAATATCTTTTAATCCGGCACCCGATGGATTCGACAGGACCTCCGAGACGCGCCCAAGAAGATTATCGCAGGTCATGTCCAGGGTCAGGGGCGTAATGGAAATATATCCCCTCTCGAGTTCATGCGCGTCGGTGCCGTCCAGGAGGCCGTAGAGAACCTTCTTCCCCGTTATCCAGTAGTACTTCCTGCCCCTCGGGTCGGTACGTTCATGTACCACGTCGTCGTACCATCGCTGCCCCAGACGGGTGATCGCAACTCCCTTTATCGCATCGAGGGGAAGGTTCGGGTAATTCACATTGAGAAGGATATCGTCCGGGAAAACTCCGCTGCCGACTATTTTAACAAGCGACACCATGAATTCCGCACAGTCCTGATAGTTCAGATTATCAAACGCGCCCATGCTGACCGAGATGGACGGAACTCTCGCCACCACTCCCTCCATCGCTCCCGCGACAGTGCCGGAGTAGGTCACATCGGCGCCAAGATTGGGTCCGGCATTTATTCCGCTGACAACGACATCGGGTTTCTCACCGAATACCGCATGAATTCCGAGGAGCACAGCATCGGTCGGGGTTCCGTTAGTGGAGTATGCATCGACACCATCAACCGGGAAATCAGTCTCACTGACTAATCGCAGGGGCGTGTGAAGTGTGATCGAATGACTTACAGCGGACTGCTGCGACGCAGGCGCGACTACGATAACCCTTCCCAGCTTTCGAAGTGCATCCGCGAGAATGAGAATTCCATCCGCCCGGATCCCGTCATCATTTGTAATCAGAATTTTCATTTGCAATCAGAATTTCCATAAGAACCGGTCGCCCAATATAGCAACGTGGAACGCCCGTGGCAAATATCTCTATGAAAAAAACTGCGAATTCCTATCACGTAGCGCTGGCATCCTGCCGGCTGTAACGCTGGCTTCCAGCCGGCCCCGTGACCACTAAAATGCCGACAGGGATGTCGGCGGTACAGCCGGCTGGAAGCCAGCGCTACAAACAAGGGAAAACAAAATCAAAGATGCACCCATAATAATAAGGACGACCGATCGGTCGTCCTGTATGATTTTTCCTCGATTAACAACTGTTATTGCGCATAGACCTTCATGTTGTCGATAAACTGCCCGCGTCCGCCGTTATAAAGCCCGTCGTTGGTATCGAAGTGGAACCTGAGATTTATCGGTCCGCCGACATAATCGGTAATGTCATATTCGTAATGGCACCAGATCGGCGTGCGAAAATATCCACGTTGCGAAACAGGATATGATATAGGGCCCGGATCGACAAACGGATTGAAGAACATGATCAGGTTATCCATCATCCCGTCGTTGACGTAAAATCGCATCATGTCGAAACCGGATGGAATGTTGCTTTCGATCTCGAAATTCATGTCGAACTCGACCCGCGCGGTTGTGTAACCGGTCAGGTCGATCTCCGGGCTTGTCGCATATCCCGTGTGATCGGATGCTGACGTCCCTCCTCCATACTGCTCCTGAACCGAGTTCCAGACCCCGATGAAATTCCCGTCCTGCTCGACGCCGTACCACAGATAAAAGGCCCCGTCCGATGGAACGGGAATGGAAGTATTGTATTCTTCATCCGGCGGCTCAACCATGAACAGGTTAACCGGATCATATGAAACATTTAAAATGGATGGATCGTACATCTGGGTATGATAGTAGCCGGTGAGATCCCAGTCGGTTGTCGACGATTCGAAACTATCACTCCAGATCGGTGTCGTATCGAGTTGTGGAAGCAGGATAATCACCTGGTATCGCATTTGATCGGGTGTTGTGGGAAACAGACCCAGATCGGCCTCCATATATCCTTCCGCCCGGACTTTCACGTTGTATTGGGTGATCGGATCCGCCCACTCATCCGTTTCAATCGGAGCGTTCAGGAGTGAAAAATAACCTCCCTCATCGGTTATTTCAGCCTGCACGAAATCCTGTCCCGGATACCAGGTATCCGGCGATGTCAGCTCAATAGTTGCTCCGACTATCGGGAATCCCATGCTATCAACTACACGTCCTGGAAATCCCATTATCGACTGGTAATTCGCCAGCTCCGGCCAGGGACCATAAGGATCTTCCGCTGTCGGATCGTTAAGCCCGAAATTGACTTTCACATCCTCATCCGTTGTTACGACAATGTCCCAGCAGACCTGCGAGAGATGAACGAGGTCACTTGGTACCACGCTGATATTGAATATCCCGGTGGTGACATCGACGAGATATTCGCCATTTTCAATAATCACCGGTTCGGGATTGAACCCCAGGGGGTCCTGGTTGACCACACTGAGAACCGACCCGTCGAGGTCATACATGAAAAATGAATCCCAGACATGACCCCATATTGTCTGCACTGCCGGTGGCGGGGTTTCATCGACTGTAATGGTCAGATAATTATATAAGCCCAGAGTCGGATCGTCCTCGCTGAAAGCGGCGATCAGGCATCCGTAATCACCCGGCAAGGTATCCTCGCCGTTGGTGATAATCGCCTCCCATCGCGCAAGATCGACGTTGTATTCCAGATTCGTGATTCCCCCGGTTATCGGCGTCGTATCGACTGAAACCTCCGATACATTATCCTGCCAGTCATAGACCTCTGCAAAAATCGTCCCTTCTCCCTGATCGATTCCGGTCAGGTCAGGATCGTCAGGATAAATGGATCCCTCGTACCCGAAATTCTCAATATCATATGGCTCCTCGCAATTCTCCGGCCAGCTCGCGTCAACGGCGAAGTCGATCTGGAATTTTTTCGGTACCGGCGGGATATACATCTCAAATATCTCGGAGAAACTTGCAAATGAACTGAATTCCCTCTGGGCAACCGTTTTCGCATATGACCGGAAGGGATTGAGGTCATCCTCATCCTCGTAGAGCATCGTGTAGTCGTCGGCATTCAGAAGATCGTGACCCTTATCG
>CBDUUJ010000414.1:0-3074 GCA_965370205.1 uncultured bacterium | reverse complement strand
GTGTGGAGTGGATTTTTATCATTTTCATGTGAAGTCTCCTTAGGGTCAAGTATTCTAGCACCTGAATAATCCAAACGCATCCTTGAATTCATTGTGCAATCCCCGTTAGTATACTCACCGTGACTGAATCGGGTGACTACATACTTCTTCTCACCGGACGTCCTGGCGGCTGGGCGTCGGGACGGTTTCGAGAGGCTGCGAAAAAACACGGCGTGAAAATCCGCGCCGCCGACCCATCGAAAGCAATGCTGGAGAACTCCGGAGATGAGATGCCGATTCGATTTGCACGAAGACGGATCAGCCCTCCGGTGTCGGTGATTCCCAGGCTGGGTCCGGGCAATTACGAAAACGGCCTTGCGGTGATTGCTCAATTCGAGGCGAACGGAATTCCGGTGTGCAATTCAAGCCACGCGATTGGACTCGCAAGAGACACGTACCTCTCGCTTCTGGAACTTCGAAGAAACGGCCTTCAGGTTCCGAGAACTGCAAGACTTCTGTCGCTTAAGGACCTGAAACTTGCGCGAAAGATTATCCCCGGTCCTCCATGGATTTTGAAAACATTCACAGGTGCGATGGGGATCGGCACGATGCTGATGCATGAGGTCGATCAGCTTGAGGCGCTCGGCGCGACTCTCTGGGCGCTCGGTCAGCCGATTTTACTGCAGGAATATATCCGGTCGGCGGGCGACATCGCATCCGATATCCGGGTACTTGTGATTGGATCGGAGGTCATCGGCGGGATAAAACGATCCGCAGCGTCCGGTGAGTTCAGATCGAACGTTCATCGGGGTGGAATACCTGAAAAATATCAATTATCCGGGAAGGAAAAAAAGCTGGCATTGAAAGCTGCGAAAGCGATCAGGCTCGATATTGCGGGTGTTGACTGGATCGAGACGTCGCGGGGTCCGGTGGTTCTTGAGGTTAACGCTACTCCGGGTTTCCAGGGATTCGAGTCGGCTACGGGGATCGATGTTGCGGGAAAGATTATTAAGTATGCTGTTAAACAGTAGGTGTATATGAGATTGTCGAAAAAAAAATTTTTATCCGGTACCCCACCCTTTAGGGTGGGTGATTCCAGATTTCATGCGCCTTCCACCCACCCTAAAGGGTGGGGGATTATTTTCCATTTTTTCAACAGTCCTGAACATGAGGTTGTTCCGGAATCAGTAATTCCATTCGGTGGGGACACGCCTGACCACATACGCGCCGTCAATTGATTTGAAGCGCCAGTCCACATCCAGAAGTCCGGTAAATCCAAGAGCCTGCGCGAGAGCATAGGAGAGATCGATCCCGCCGCGATTGGTTCTTCTGCCCCGAGAATCCAGACCGGTCTCGGCATAGGGTCGGGAATCATCCTCCCAGTACGGATCGGATGTGCACCACGGACCGACATCCGCCACGATCGCCTCAATAATCGGACCATCTTTCCCCGACGGTTTGATCTCGATCACCCTGAAAAGCCCGTCCCCTTCATCGCCATCGATGACCCATCCGTACAGCTCGCCGAGGCTGGGATTCGCGCCCGGAAAGAACTCAAATGACCGAGTATATTCGTCGGGATCGATATCGCTCACGAGAAGCTCATCCAGAGTCGGCTGAGCATCGCCGCATTTCGAAATCCTGCACGCCATCTGTCCGCCGAGGCAGTCGAGGTGGTCACCTCTTGATGGCAGAGCGCAGAAGAGATCGATTTGGGAATACAGTTTATTTCCATACGCGCCCGGGAGAGCGTTACTGGTGTTGTGATAGTGCCCGGCGACGATATGCTCATGCCATGGAAGGCCGCTGTCATCGATTTCGGTTGCACGAACGGGGATTTGACCTGGTCCGACCGAGCCGGCAACCAGCAGGATGAAAATGAAAAAAAAAGTATACGATGTAAAACGCGCAAACATTTATGTGGGTTAAATATGATAAACAACTGTTACCGGATATTATACTAAGAAAAACCGTATAGATCATCAGCAGCATCGACTTAGCTTTTATTTCGGTAAGTTGCGAGGGAAAAAATATGTCAGGCAATACCGATGCAGCCAAAAAACCTGGTTTAATACAACATGAAAATGGTGAGTCCGACAACGGGCACACCGAGATTGACCGTATCGTTGAAGCCTGCAGTCGTCTGAAGGGCGGCCTTCCCGATGGTGAAATACAATCGGTTGTCAGAGATATCCAGAAAAACGCGGGAACTCTGCACATGCTCGCATGCAATACGAGAACATTCGTGGAACATGCCATGACCATTGCCAAAGCCGATCATCCGCTGATGGCACTGTATAATATTCTGACCGAAATAAACGAATTTCTCAAAGCCAGATACAGCCAGGTTCTTATCTGGGCCGACGATTCCGGCTCGTTTGACCGCATCAGCATTCCGGAATCCGATTTAACATTAACCAAATTGGAGTTGCGTATCGCCGACTCACTCGCGAGCAGAGTGTTCGACAGCAATACCTCGATAATCAATCCGGACATCCCCAACGATCCGGAATTCAGGAAATTCCCGGAAATTGATACATTTCCGGAACTGAGCATCATAATCGTGCCGTTGACTGTTGAAACAAACAGCAAACAGGAACGAATCGGTGTTCTCTATATTGATTCAAATGCGGAAACGCGAACCTTCACGAATACCGACATGTGGATCATACAATTTCTGGGTTCCCTGACAGCGCTCTCGATCCGTAACATCCGGCTGACCGCATCGCTCAGGCTTGCATACCAGGAGACGGTGCACGCGCTGGTCAAAGCCATTGAAGCGAAGGACCCAGGCACCTATGGGCATTCCGAGCGCGTGGCGGAATATGCCGAGCGTTGCGGGAAAAGATTCGGCTTCGGAATGGAACAGCTCCAGGTACTTTATTCAGCCGCTCTGCTTCATGATATCGGCAAGATCGGCATCCGCGAAAGCATCCTGAATAAACCGTCCAAATTGACGCAATCCGAGTATGAACATATCAAGCAGCATCCGGTGATTTCCAATGCGATCCTGCGTGGCCTGAGCTTCCTCACGGAGGAGAACAGCATTTTAAGCCAGCATCATGAACGCTATGATGGTAAGGGCTATCCGCACG
>CBDUUJ010000413.1:0-3076 GCA_965370205.1 uncultured bacterium | reverse complement strand
GGTGTAGCCGCGCTCCCTCCTGATGTATCCCTCTCCCTTCTCTTCCTTCTCCTCAAGAACCTCCTGCGACAAATCCCACGGTTCCCAGAACGGACACGATGTGCTCCCGAATCCGTCAAGAACCAGCGGAGCCTCCTCAACCGGAAACTGGTAAAGCTCCTTTACCCTGTGATCGAAAATGTCACAGCAGGTTTCGATGAAGGCTGTTTCCTCAAGCCCCTCGATTTCCTGGCCCTCGTCAACCACCTTCAGATGCCGGCAGTTGACACATAGTTTTATTGTTTTTACTTTTCGCCGCATGGGTATAATCACCTGACATACGTCCTGATAAGGACCTATATCCTTCTACACTATAAAAATACCATATTCACCGCAAAACTCAAAATAAAATATAGATAAAAAGTAACTATCCAGATGATAATTTTACCACCTGTAATATTTCACCCTTGTTAAAGTTCAATTCCATTCCCCCCGATTACACGCAGCCTTTTTACTCATTTATAGATTCCCGAAGCAATCATGGGGTTCATTCCCCCATACATTTTCTATCGACAGAATCCGGTCTGTTATAAAGGGGTTGGAAATTTCCATGCTATAATCCCGGCGCATGTCCCCTGCAGGAAACCAATATTCACCGGGACGAGACACTCCTCTCATGCGTCAGTACGGGAGGATCAAGTCGCGCTATCCCGACGCTTTCGTTCTCTTCCGCCTCGGCGATTTTTACGAGCTTTTCGGGCAGGATGCAATCAAGGCGTCATCAATTCTGGGAATTGTCCTCACGTCCCGCGACAAGGGTCCCGATCCGGTGCCCATGGCCGGCGTGCCGCATCACGCGGTGATGACCTACGTAAAGAAACTGATCGACGGGGGCTACACCGCGGTCATTGTCGAGCAGGTCGAGGACCCGAAACAGGCGAAGGGAATTGTCAGGAGGGAGGTTTCAAGAGTTATAACCCCCGGACCGGTTCTTGAAGATGAACTACTCACCACCGATGCAGGCAATGCGCTCGCCACTTTATGCGTGGAGGAAGCTCCGGGCGGTCGTGAGGCATGGTGGGGACTTTCGGTGGTCGATATCTCCCAGGGCACATTCGTTGTAACCGGAGGATCTCTCGAAAATCCTGATCCTGAAGAAATCGATATCGACATCATGCCGGATGCGCTCGCCTGTGCCCTTTCCGAGTGTGAGCGATTCCCGATCCGCGAGCTTCTTGTCGAGGAACCGATCCGGAATAATCCGATGCTGTCCTTATGGTCGAAGGATCATCCCGGAACGACAATCTCCACGCGACGACGCACCGCCGACGATTTCTGGCGGCTCGATGAACGCCTCAGGGGGCATCTCAGACTCGGAAGCGATATCCCCTACCCGTTCCTCGGACCTGAGCAATCCGCTTCGCAGGAAGCCGCCCTGAAAATCCGTGCTGTCGCGCTTGCTCTTGAATATATCGATGAGACAAACCCGCGCGCGCTTGCCGGTCTGGACCGGATCACCCCGTACGACCCGTCGGGACACCTGGTAATCGATTCCACAACACTCAGAAACCTCGAAATATTCAGGACCATCCGATCGGGCGAACGCAGGGGATCGCTTCTGTGGGCGATCGACCGCACCCTGACCCCCGGCGGGAAACGGCTTCTCGCGGAATGGCTCGCGTTCCCGCTTCTCGACTCAGGAAAAATATCCGCCCGTCACGACGCTGTGCGGGAATTTGTGGAGGGAGGGATTGCGCGTGAGGATATCGCCGACGCTCTCAAGGGTGTGAGGGATATCGCCCGGCTCTCAAGAAGGCTGATCGCCGGGAATCCACGGCCCATCGATGCTCTCGCGCTTGCGAAATCGCTTGATAACCTGCCCGCTGTCAAGGAGGCGCTCGCCCGTTTTGAATCGCCGCTTCTGGCTGAAATCGACAGCGAGATTGAAATCCATTCCGAACTGTCGCACGAATTGAACAGGGGAATCGATCCGGACGGGTCCATGACCGGAAAAGACGGGGGCTATATCAAAGCCGGATACAATCCGGACCTGGATGAGCTGCGCGATCTCATGACCGGCGGACGCGATAAAATTCTCGCGCTCCAGGCAGCCGAACGCAAACGAACCGGGATAAAAAATCTAAAGGTCGGATTCAACAGGGTCTTCGGCTACTACCTTGAGGTCACAAAATCCAACATCGGCCAGGTTCCCGATAACTACACCCGCAAGCAGACTCTCACGAACAGCGAGAGGTATATCACCGAGGAACTGAAGGAACTCGAAAGCAAAGTCCTCGGCGCTGAGGAACGCGCGAAATCGCTTGAGGAGGAATTATTCAGCGGGATCGTGGACCGGGTCCGCTCGGAGGCGGGCGCACTCAGCCGCACCGCGAAAGCAATCGCGGTTATCGACGTTCTGCTCTCCTTTGCGCAGCTAACTCTCGAACAGGGATGGTCGCAGCCGGAACTCACCGGCGGGATTGAAATCCGGCTTATCAATTCACGTCACCCGGTGCTTGAACAGACGCTTTCCGATCCGTTCATCCCGAACAATGCCGATCTCAATTCCACTGAGAGCCAGCTCAATATCATCACCGGACCGAACATGGCGGGGAAATCGACCTACATGCGCCAGATCGCGCTGATCGTCCTTCTGAACCAGATCGGATCGTTTGTACCTGTCGAACGCGCGGAGCTTGGGATTTTCGACAGGCTATTTTCGAGAGTCGGCGCAACAGACGATCTCGCGCTCGGGCAGTCGACTTTCATGGTCGAGATGCTTGAGACCGCGCATATCCTTCATTCGTGCACGCCGCGATCGCTTGTCGTTCTGGACGAGATAGGCCGGGGCACGAGCACATTCGATGGTCTCGCGATCGCGTGGTCGGTCGCTGAATATCTCGCGAACCGTCCCGATGTCAGGCCGATAACCCTGTTCGCGACTCATTATCACGAACTTACAAAGCTCGCGGATGAGCTTCCGAGAGGCAGGAACTGGCGCATAACCCTCCAGGAACGCGGCGGCGATATTATTTTCCTGAGAAAAGTAGTGGAAGGAAAGGCCGGACGAAGTTACGGAATCCAGGTCGCAAAGCTC
>CBDUUJ010000412.1:0-3087 GCA_965370205.1 uncultured bacterium | reverse complement strand
CGACTCTCCTCAGATGTATCAACCGCCTGATCGATCCCACATCCGGTTCGATCCTTTACCATCCCCCGAACGGCGTCCCCGGTTTTGAAGTTACCGACCTTCAGGGAAACGCGCTAAGGCAATACCGGTCAAAAGTCGGGATGATCTTCCAGCATTTCAACCTGGTGCCGAGACTGACCGTGATTCTGAACGTTCTCGCCGGACGGCTTTCGCGGGTCGGGACATTCGCGTCAATCATGCATCAATTTCCCCCCGACGATATCGACCGCGCTCTTGCCGCATTGAAAAGGGTCGGGATTGTGGAGAAGGCTTACCAGAGGGCCGGGGAGCTGTCGGGCGGGCAGATGCAGAGAGTGGGAATCGCGCGAGCGCTTGTGCAGGATCCGGAGATTCTTCTCGCGGATGAGCCTGTCGCGAGTCTCGATCCCGCCACATCCGCCGACATCCTCAACTACCTTCGCGCGATCTGTGTCGAGGACGGTCTCACGCTTCTGATCAACCTCCATTCTGTTGACCTGGTTCGGAAATTCACAAAGAGAGCGATGGGATTCCGTGACGGGATAAAAGTCTATGACGGTCCCGCGGAAAACCTTGGAAAAGCCGAATATCTGAAAATCTACGGCGTCGAGGAAGGCGCGTATAAATAGCCCATTATCATCAAGTTGATATTTATCACTATATGCAGCGCGATCGGATATTGGAGCTTCCCTGTCCGTAAAAATAATTCCGAAAGAAACATTCCGCCAATAAATGTGATTATAAACACCGCGATCAGCCAGACTCCCGGAAAAATCATGCTGATTACAAGCGGATGATATCCGGCAAAAAGAATGCTCGATAAAATCACCGCCCGTGTCCGGCTTCCACTTTTCAGCAGAACTTCAAACACACTTCCCCGCCAGAGAAATTCCTCCGCAAACGGATTCACCAGCGCGAGAAATCCCGCCGCGATCCAGAATTTATCAGCCTGCATTCCAATCGAATCAAGGCCATCGCCGATAATTTCCGGATCGATCATACCCGGTCGGAAAAGCAGCGTACACGCCCACAGCACCGCTGTCGCGAGGATCGATACCAGAAATGTCAACAGCACGGGATTATCGTGACGCTTCACATCAATCGATTTTCCTTCGACACCGGATATCGACCGTCTTAATATCAACCCGCCACCAAGGCAGAAAACCGGGTAGTACACGAGCATCGCAAGCATCGGGGAACGACACACGATCATCGCGTAGCCAAGCCACAGGTAGGTGATAACTGCAAAAAGGATAAGTATTGAAATTGATCTGATACGCACCGAGTGAAATAATAGCATCAACTGAATCCAGTTACTGCACCCACACGTTGCCACGAATCATATTTTCATATAGACTTGCCCGGCAGAGGTACCGGCGGGGAGGATGAACTATGCGCATATTAATCACAGGCGGGGCCGGATTTATCGGCTCCCACATACAGGATAAATACATCGAACTCGGTCACGAGGTCACGGTGCTCGATAATTTCTCAACCGGCAAACGCGATTACGTGAACCCCAAAGCATCGCTTGTCGAGGGGGATATCACTGATGAAACCGTTGTGAGGGATGTCTTCGGGCACGGGAATTTCGACATTGTGAACCATCACGCCGCGCAGATAAATGTCCGGTACTCATTCGATAACCCGGTTTATGACTGCCATGTGAATGTCATCGGAACCCTTCAGATTCTAAAGGCGATGATAGATTTCAAAGTTCCGAAAATTATTTTCTCATCCACCGGCGGCGCGATCTACGGCGATCCTGAAAAAATTCCGGCAGATGAAAGAACGCCTCTCAGACCGGAAAGTCCATACGCCATAAGCAAATTGACCTGCGAGAATTACATCCGCAACCTGTCCGAATTACACGAACTTCGCTACACGATCTTCCGCTACGCAAATATCTACGGTCCGCGCCAGATTGCAAAGGGCGAGGCCGGCGTGGTAGCGATCTACACAGAGAGAATGCTCGACGGAAAACCTCCGGTGATTTTCGGAACGGGCGACCATACCCGCGACTATGTATTCGTCAGCGACGTGGTCGATGCGAATGCGATCGCGCTTGAAAAAGGCGACGGCGGCACGTTCAACATCGGTCGGGGTATCGAGATAAACGTGCATGAAGTTTTTGCCACCGTATCGAAAGCTTTCGGTGATAAAGCGACGGAATCGGAGAACAGTCCTGATGTGCTTGAGGTCGGGAGGATCGCGCTGGACTGCACGCTCGCCCGGAATATACTCGGATGGGAACCAAAGATCGACTTCGAGACAGGAGTTTTTACAACAGTGAAAAGCTTCGGTGTTGAAGTAAACCACTAAGAACTTCTAACAAAAAAAGGATATGAAATGGGGACACCTCATTTCGTCTTCGAAATGCAGGTGTCCCCGAAAGATAGAAAAATCATTTTGTTAGAAGCTCTAAGGATTTCCCAAAAAAAAATATTACACTTATCAATAAATCGAGTCTTTCCATTTAACCATCCCCCTGCTTGCGGGGGGATTACAGGGGGGCATTTTCAGGAACTCAATGTTCAGGCAGCGCTCATCCATAGCTTTTTATGCAAACTTCGGGCTGGTTCTGCTCGTGATCCTCACGCGCACTCTCACCGCGAGCAGGTTTCTTAATAAATGGGACTCGGTCCAGTTTGCACTTGCGCTTTCGGACTACGACATCGCACGGCATCAGCCTCACCCGCCGGGATATCCCGGATACATCGCACTCGCGCGGCTGATAAAACCTCTCGTTTCAGATGACAACATGGCGCTCGTGCTGGTTGGAATAATCGCCGCCCTGGTTCTGGTCCTCACGATCTATCATCTTGGAACCGCTCTGCTCGGTACAAGAGGAGGACTTATCGCGGGACTTCTCGCAGCTATTAATCCATTGCTCTGGTATTTCTCCAGCATCGCGCTTGCCTATATGAGCGGAACCGCACTAGCGACACTCGCGGCGTGGGCGGCATTTTCCGCACGTGGAAAAGTCCGATGGCTGGCGCCGATTTTCGCGGGACTTGCATCGATTTTCTGGCTGCCCGCAGGAATCCTTGTCTTCCCGGTCTGTCTCTG